>NZ_JBHTLK010000027.1:0-42244 GCF_042678885.1 Saccharothrix hoggarensis | reverse complement strand
CTCGCCGCCGCCCGCGCCGTCCCGCCGCACGCCGTACACCCCGTCCGCCCGCAACGGCGGCGCGACCGGCGCCCCGATCACCACCCTGGCCCGCCGCGACTGCCCGGTGAACAGCCCGTACGCCACCCCCGCCAACCCCCCCACCGCACCCGCGACCACGACCACGAGCCGGGACCCCCGCATCGACAACCCCCTTCCACCAGCCAATCGTCCACCGGGGCGTCCACTGGGGCACCCATATACGCTCAGCGAGTCGTCTCAAGAAGTGGAAGGGCCGTCGTGGAGTACGTCGAGAGCGTCGTCGACCTGGTCGGCAACACGCCGCTGGTGAAGTTGAACGCGGTGGCCGAAGGGCTCCAGCCCCTCATCCTGGCCAAGGTCGAGTACCTCAACCCCGGTGGCAGCGTGAAGGACCGCATCGCGCTGCGCATGGTCGAGGCGGCCGAGCGCAGCGGCGAGCTCAAGCCCGGCGGCACGATCGTCGAGCCCACGTCGGGCAACACCGGCGTCGGCCTGGCGCTGGTGGCCCAGCGCAAGGGCTACAAGTGCGTCTTCGTCTGCCCGGACAAGGTCAGCGTGGACAAGCGCAACGTGCTGAAGGCCTACGGCGCCGAGGTCGTGGTGTGCCCGACCGCCGTGCCGCCGGAGCACCCCGACTCCTACTACAACGTCTCGGACCGCCTGGTCGCCGAGATCCCCGGCGCGTGGAAGCCCAACCAGTACGCCAACCCGGAGAACCCGGCCAGCCACTACCACGGCACGGGGCCGGAGCTGTGGCGGCAGACCGAGGGCCGGATCACGCACTTCGTCGCGGGCGTCGGCACGGGCGGCACGATCTCGGGCACCGGCAAGTACCTCAAGGAGGTCTCCGAGGGCCGGGTGAAGATCATCGGCGCGGACCCGGAGGGTTCCGTCTACTCGGGAGGCACCGGCCGGCCGTACCTCGTGGAGGGTGTCGGCGAGGACTTCTGGCCGGACGCCTACGACCGCGAGGTGTGCGACGAGATCGTCGCCGTCAGCGACGCCGACTCGTTCGAGCTGACCCGGCGGCTGGCCCGTGAGGAAGGTCTCCTCGTCGGCGGCTCGTGCGGCATGGCGGTCGCGGCGGCGCTGCGGGTCGCCGAGACCGCGGGCCCGGACGACGTGGTCGTGGTGCTGCTGCCCGACGGCGGCCGCGGCTACCTGTCGAGCGTCTTCAACGACAAGTGGATGGCGCAGTACGGCTTCCTGTCGCCCGACACGTCCGGCGCGACGGTCGGGGACGTGTTGCGGCGCAAGGACGGCACGATGCCGGACCTGGTCCACGGGCATCCCAACGAGACGGTCGCCGAGGCGGTCGCGATCATGCGCGAGTACGGCGTCTCCCAGATGCCGGTCGTCAACGCCGAGCCGCCGGTGATGGCCGCCGAGGTCGCGGGCGCGGTCAACGAGCGGGACCTGCTCGACGCGCTGTTCACCGGCAAGGCGCAGCTGACCGACCGGCTGGACAAGCACATGTCGTTGAAGCTGCCCACGATCGGCGCCGGCGAGTCCATCACCTCGGCGATGCAGGCACTGTCCTCAGCGGACGGTGCCCTGGTGCTGGAGGACGGCAAGCCCGCGGGCGTCGTCACCCGGCAGGACATCCTGGGTTTCCTCGCCGGTCGCTGAACCTGGACGCGTTCACCGGTTGCCGGCCACCGGGGCGGCGCCATCCGCTAGCGTTGGCCACCGACTCATACGCCACGGCCTTTGCCAAGGGGGTTGGAAACTCCGATGAACGCTCCGCAGCCGCCAGAGAACCAGCAGTTCGGCGGTCAACACCAGCAGGAGCAGGGTGCCCAGCAGCCCCCGAACGCCGACGCGACCCAGGTCGTGCCGAGCGGTGGCCAGCCCCCTGCCTTCCCGCCGCCGGAGGCGACCCAGGTCGTCCAGCCCGGCCAGCAGCAGCAGCCGAACCCGGACGCCACGCAGGTCGTGTCGCCGGGTTCGGCGCAGCAGCCCGGTTCGAACCCGTACGGCCAGCCCGCGCAGCAGCCGGGCTCGGGCGCGTTCCCGGCCCAGCAGCCGCCGCAGCAGTACGGCCAGCCGCCGCAGCAGCCGGGCCAGTACGGCCAGCCGCCGTCGAACCCGTACGGCCAGCAGCCGCCGTCCAACCCGTACGGTCAGCCGCAGGCCAACCCGTACGCGCAGCAGCCGCCGTCGAACCCGTACGGCCAGCCCCCGGCCAACCCGTACGGCCAGCCGCCGCAGCAGCAGGCGTGGGGCGCCCAGCCCGGCTACGGCCAGCCCGGGTACGCGGCCGCGCCCGCCGGCCGGTACGCGGAGTGGGGCAGCCGCGCGGTCGGCGCGCTGATCGACTACGCCGCGCCCGGTGTCGTCGTCGCCATCCTGGCCGGCGTCGGCGCGGCGACCGGCGACCCGACGATCGCGTTGATCCTCAGCGGCGTCGCCTACCTCGGCATGCTCGGCTTCCTCATCTACAACTCCTGGTACCTGGCCGGCACCACCGGCCAGTCGATGGGCAAGAAGATCGCCAAGATCAAGCTCATCAAGGAGGAGACGGGGCAGCCGATCGGCTTCGGCAACGCCTTCGTCCGGCACCTGTGCCACTTCGTCGACTCGCTGCCCTGCTACGCGGGCTGGTTCGCCCCGCTGTGGGAGCCCAAGAAGCAGACGTGGGCCGACAAGATCCTGGGCACCGTCGTGGTGAACGCGCCGGCCGGCGTCGGCGGGGGGTACCCCGGCGGCGGGTACGGCCAGCCGCAGGCCAACCCCTACGGTCAGCCGCAACAGCCGAACCCGTACGGCCAGCCCCAGCAGCACAACCCGTACGGCCAGCAGCCGCCCCAGCAGTGGTGACGGCCCGCTAGCAGGCTCCACCGGCACCGCCCGTCGGCCGAACGGCCGGCGGGCGGTCGTCGTCCCGGTCGCCGTACCCTGGCCCCATGACGGACACCGGCCACTACGGTTTCGCGACCAGGGCTATCCACGCCGGGCAGGACCCCGACCCCACGACGGGCTCGGTCATCGTGCCGATCCACGCCACCTCCACGTACGCCCAGGACGGCGTCGGCGGCCTGCGCGGCGGCTTCGAGTACTCGCGCACCGGCAACCCCACCCGGTCCGCGCTGGAGGAGTGCCTGGCCGCGCTCGAAGGCGGCAGGCACGGGCGCGCCTTCGCCTCCGGCATGGGCGCGACCGACACCGCGCTGCGCGCCCTGTGCCGGCCGGGCGACCACATCGTCATCCCGAACGACGCCTACGGCGGCACGTTCCGGCTGATCGACAAGGTGCTGTCGCAGTGGGGTGTCGAGCACACGCCGGTGCCGCTGTCCGACGTCGACGCGGTGCGCGCCGCGGTCCGCCCGAACACCAAGGTCATCTGGGTCGAGACGCCCACCAACCCGCTGCTGAACATCGCCGACATCGCCCTCCTCGCCGAGGTGGCGCACTCGGCGGGCGCGCGGCTCGTGGTCGACAACACGTTCGCCTCGCCGTACCTCCAGAGCCCGCTGGCCCTGGGCGCGGACGTGGTGCTGCACTCGACCACCAAGTACGTGGGTGGCCACTCCGACGTCGTCGGCGGCGCCCTCGTCACGTCGGACGACGAGCTCGACGCGCAGTTCGGCTTCCTCCAGAACGGCGCGGGCGCCGTGCCCGGCCCGTTCGACGCGTGGCTGACCCTGCGCGGCCTGAAGACGCTCGAAGTGCGCATGGAACGGCACTCCGACAACGCCGAGAAGGTCGCCGAGGCGCTGCTGCGGCACCCGAAGGTGACCCGCGTGCTGTACCCGGGCCTGCCCGAGCACCCCGGCCACGAGGTCGCGGCGAAGCAGATGCGCCGCTTCGGCGGGATGATCTCGTTCACCGTCGAGGGCGGCGAGGAGGCGGCGCTGGCCGTCTGCTCGCGCACGAAGCTGTTCACGCTGGCCGAGTCGCTGGGCGGCGTCGAGTCGCTGATCGAGCACCCCGGCAAGATGACCCACGCCAGCACCGCGGGCTCGCTCCTGCAGGTGCCCGCCGACCTGGTGCGCGTGTCCGTGGGCATCGAGTCGGCCGACGACCTGGTCGCCGACCTCGTCGAGGCGCTGGACTGACCCCCGGACCGGCACCCGGACCCCGTGCTCGGTCGAGTGCGGGGTCCGCGCCGTTCCGGCGGTGGCCGGGCGGGGTCAGCGCGCGCCGTAGCGGGCGGCGGAGCGTTCCTTCGCCTTGGCGGCCTCGACCTCGCGGTCACGCGGCGGGGCCTTCGTGACCAGGGAGTCGAGGAGGACGCGGGTGGCCTCGACGACCGCCTCGACGGCCGCGTCGAACGCCTCCTGGTTGGCCGCCGACGGGTGCGTGGACCCGCTGACCTTGCGCACGTACTGCACGGCCGCCGCGCGGACCTCGTCCTCGGTGGCGGGCGGCTCGAAGTTGTGGAGCACCCTGATGTTGCGACACATGGGTCCACTATCGCCCATGACGTCAGGGTTTGACGTCGTACCGCGCGTTCTCCACCCGGGGCGGCACGGCCGGCAGGCGGTCGGCGTCCACGCACCCGCCGACGAACTCGACCACGCCGTCGCGTTCCACGAACCGGCCGGTCTCCGCGCACCCGGCGTGGGCCACGGTGAAGAACGCCGCGCCGGTCAACGCGACGGCGGTGGCCACCGCTCCGGCGAGCGGGAGCAGCGCGGTGACCCGTAGCGCGAGCGCCATGCCACCCTCCAGGTGAATGCGGTGTGAGATACCCCCGCACCGAGAGTACCGGTCCCGGCGCGCCTGGTAGGGCATCATCAGCGTTCCGACGGGGAAGGCCGGCCCGGGGGTGCCCGGACCGGCCCGTTGTCGGCTCAACGTCGGGGGCCGCCCCGACGTTCCCGCCCAGCGCCAGAGAGTGCCTCGGCGCTACAGATTGCCTCGGCGGGCCTGCTCCCTCTCGATCGCCTCGAACAGCGCCTTGAAGTTGCCCTTGCCGAAGCCGAGCGACCCGTGCCGCTCGATCAGCTCGTAGAACACCGTCGGACGGTCGCCGATCGGTTTGGTGAAGATCTGGAGCAGGTACCCGTCCTCGTCCCGGTCGACCAGGATGCGGTGCTCCTTCAGCACCTCGATCGGCACGCGCACCTCGCCGATGCGCGCCCGGAGCTCCGGGTCGTCGTAGTACGAGTCGGGGGTGTCCAGGAACTCGACGCCGGCCGCCCGCATCGCGGTCAGCGTGGCCACGATGTCGTTGGTCGCGAGCGCGATGTGCTGCACGCCCGCGCCCTCGTAGAACTCCAGGTACTCGTCGATCTGCGACTTCTTCTTCGCGATCGCCGGCTCGTTGAGCGGGAACTTCACCCGGTGGTTGCCGTTGGACACCACCTTGCTCATCAGCGCCGAGTAGTCGGTGGCGATGTCGTCGCCGACGAACTCCGCCATGTTCACGAAGCCCATCACCCGGTTGTAGAACTCGACCCAGTGGTCCATCCGGCCGAGCTCGACGTTGCCCACGCAGTGGTCGACCGCCTGGAACAACCGCTTCGGCGCGCCTTCCGGCCGCACGACCGTGCTCTCCCGGGCCACGTACCCCGGCAGGTAGGGGCCGGTGTACCGGGACCGGTCGACGAGGGTGTGGCGGGTCTCGCCGTAGGTCGCGATGGCGGCGACGCGGACCGTGCCGTGCTCGTCGCTGAGGTCGTGCGGCTCTTCGAGGACGGTCGCCCCCTGCGCCCGGGCGTGCTCGACGCACTTGTCGACGTCCCCGACCTCCAGCGCGAGGTCCACGACGCCGTCGCCGTGCTTGCGGTGGTGGTCGAGCAGCGGGCTGTCCGGCCGGACGCCGCCGTTGATCACGAACCGCGCCGATCCGGACTTGAGCACGAAGGACTTGTGGTCCCGCTGCCCGGTCTCCGGCCCGGAGTACGCGACGAGCTGCATCCCGAAGGCGACCTGGTAGAACCACGCGGTCTGGGTCGCGTTGCCGACCACGAAGACCACGGCGTCCATCGAGCGGACGGGGAACGGGTCGCGCGTCCCGTCGTAGTCGACCAGGCCCACGAGTTGGCGGAGCTGGTCGTAGCTCACGTCGTCAAGCTGCTGCGTCATGCCCACAGGATGTGCTCGCCTGGTCAGGGTGAGCAACAGTAGCTTGTTTCACTGGTCATTTTGTACAGTGGTGCATGCCTTCGGACCCACAAGCTGAACACTCTGACCAGGCCGTGGACGCACTGGACGCACGGCTGTTGCTGCTGCTCACCGACGAGCCGCGGGTGGGCGTGCTGGAGTGCTCGCGGCGGCTCGGCGTGGCCCGCGGCACGGTGCAGGCCCGACTGGACCGGCTGGTGGCGCGGGGCGTGCTGACCGGCTTCCCGCCGGCGCTCGACCTGGCCGCGATGGGCTACGGCCTGACCGCGTTCGCCGTGCTGGAGATCGCGCAGGGCAGGCGGCAGGAGGTGTCGGACGGGCTGGCCGCCATCAACGAGGTGTGCGAGGTCCACGCGACCACCGGCCAGGGCGACCTGTTCGTGCGCGTGGTGGCCAGGTCGAACGCCGACCTGCAACGGGTGATCGACTCGATCGTGGACGTGCCGGGCGTGCAGCGCCTGTCCACGTCGATCGCACTGTCCACCCCCGTCCCGCCGCGGGTGCGCCCCCTGCTGGAGCGCATCACGTGACGGGTCGGGAGCGGGCCCGACAGCAGAAGGGCGGCCACCCCGCGTGGTGGCCGCCCTCCCGGTGTCTGGGGGTCAGCCGGCGTACGGCACGGCCTTGATCAGCGTGACCTTCATCGTGCTGCCGTTGGGCAGTTCGTACTCGCGTGTCTCGCCGTCCTTCGCGCCGAGCAGCGCCTTGCCGAGCGGGGACGAGGGGGAGTAGACCTCGAGGGCGCCGTGTGCGCCTTCCTCGCGGGTGGCGAGGAGGAACTCCTCGGTCTCGTCGTCCCCGTCGTAGCGGACGGTGAGCACCATGCCCGGAGCCGCGATGCCCGCGACGGTCGGCGCCTCGCCGACCTTGGCGACGCGCAGCAGCTCCTGCAACTGCCGGATGCGGGCCTCCTGCTTGCCCTGCTCCTCACGGGCCGCGTGGTACCCGCCGTTCTCCCGGAGGTCACCCTCCTCGCGACGCGCGTTGATCTCCGCAGCAATGACCGGGCGATTCTCGATCATCTCGTCCAGCTCAGCCTTGAGCCGGTCGTAGGCCTCCTGGGTCAGCCAGGTCACCTCAGTGTCGCTCACGGTCACCAACTCCTTGTCTTGCTCCAAGCCCACGGCGTGGGCCGGCAGTTCCCGGGCGCACCAGCCCGGAACGGAAAAACACGGCCCGCGTCGGGGCCGTGCTGAAAGGCCAGAGTAACACGCCCATAACGTTCGAAGACGGCGTTTTGTTCCCGGATGCGCCGGTAAACCCGCACATCACCCGCTTGGCCGCTACTCCTTGGACAGGTAGGGCGGAACCTGGTAGGAGCAGCCGAAGACCTCTCCGGTGACCGGCGGCTTGGACGTCCGCAGCACGGTCGTCGCCCGGATCGTGTCGGCGCCCGGCTCGACCAGCACCTCGCGCCGGCCCGCCTCGTCCCCGTCCTGGGAGCGCGCCCGCACGATGCACACGACGGGCCGCTCCGGCGTCTGCCGGACCACCTCGAACGTGATCTCCACCGTGCTGTCGTCGAGCACCTCGAACGCGGTCTGCTTCGCCTCGACCGGCATGGTGCCCAGGTTGCGGTAGCCGACCCACGCGACGACCCCGCCCAGGAGCACCGCCATCACGGGGAGTGACCACCTGGCCCACTTCGGCAGTGGCTTCCGGGGTGTGCCGTACCGGCCCTCGGGCAGTGCCACTTGCCAACGCCTTCCTGCCCGTGGGGAACAATGGCCATCGACGATCGCGTTGAGTGTCGCAGGGGCCGGACCGGGCCCAGTCGGCAGGGCCGAGGAGGAGCACCACCGTCATGGTTGAGAAGCTGCGCCTGATGGCGGTGCACGCGCACCCCGACGACGAGTCGAGCAAGGGCGCCGCGACGATGGCGCGCTACGTGGCCGAGGGCCACGAGGTCATGGTCGTGACCTGCACCGGGGGTGAGGCGGGCAGCATCCTGAACCCCGCCATGGACCGCCCCGAGGTGCTGGAGAACATGGCCGAGATCCGTCGCGGCGAGATGGCCCGTGCCGCCGAGATCCTGGGCGTCCGGCACCGCTGGCTGGGGTTCGTCGACTCGGGCCTGCCCGAGGGCGACCCGCTGCCCCCGCTGCCCGAGGGCTGCTTCGCCCTCGTGCCGCTGGAGGAGTCCACGCCCCCGCTGGTCCAGGTGATCCGCGAGTTCCGCCCGCACGTGGTCGTCACCTACGACGAGAACGGCGGCTACCCGCACCCCGACCACATCCGCTGCCACGAGGTGTCGGTGGCCGCGTTCGACGCGGCGGGCGACCCGGAGCGCTACCCCGAGCTGGGTGAGCCGTGGCAGCCGTTGAAGCTGTACTACTCGCACGGCTTCTCCCGCGCGAAGCTCACCGCGTTCCACGACGCGCTGATCGCCCGCGGCCTGGAGTCGCCGTACGCCGAGTGGCTGGCGGGCTGGGACAAGGACAAGCCGGACGTCATCGAGCGCGTCACCACGCGCGTCGAGTGCGCCGACTACTTCCCGGTGCGCGACGAGGCGCTGAAGGCCCACGCCACCCAGATCGACCCCGAGAGCCGCTGGTTCGCCGTGCCGCTGGAGATGCAGCGCGAGGTGTGGCCGACGGAGGAGTACGAGCTGGCCCGGTCGCTGGTCGACAGCACCGTGCCCGAGGACGACCTGTTCGCGGGCGTCCGGGAGAGGGTGACGGCGTGACGCCGTTCGCCCCGACGTCGTTCGGCTCGACGTCGTTCGGCTCGACGGGGCTCGGCCCGGTCCCGTGGTCCGAGACCACGGCGGTCGTGCTGGCCCGGCAGCCGTCGACGGAGAAGGACCCGGGCGGTCAGCAGGAGGACTTCGGCAAGTCCTCCCCGCTCGGCCTGCTCGTGCTGGTGCTGTTCTTCATCGCGGTGTTCTTCCTGGTCAAGTCGATGAGCAAGCACCTGAGGAAGCTGCCGGCGTCGTTCGACGAGCCCGAGCCCAAGGCCGGCGGCAAGCCGGACGGCGACGGTGACGGCGGGGCGAAGAAGGGCTGACGGCCGGGCTCATTGGCGGTACCAGGCGCGGCGGGCGGGCACGGACACCAGCTCGCGCTCCGGGTAGCGCAGCGCGGTGAGCCTGCCGCCGAACACGCAGCCGGTGTCCAGGCACAACGTCCCGTTCACCCACTCCGGCTCCTCCACCGGCGTGTGTCCGTACAGGACCATCGCGGCGCCGCGGTAGTCCTCGGCCCACGGGTGCCGGACGGGGAACCCGCGCGCGTCGTACCGGCCGGTCGGGACGCCCCACAGGGCCAGCTCGCGCATCCGCGCCGACTCCCGCCCGTGGTACCGCTCGGGCAGGCCCGCGTGCGCGATGACGAGCTTGCCCGCGTCCAGCACGTAGTGCGGCACCAACGCGTCGCAGAACGCCAGCACCTCGGCCCGGAACGCCGGCGTCTCCCGGCCCAGCTGCTCCAGCGACTCCGCGAGCCCGTGGCGCGCCTGCACGTCGTGCCCCTTCAGCGCGCGGACCAGCTTCTCCTCGTGGTTGCCGCGCACGGAGATCGCGTTGCCCGCCGCCACCATGCCCATCGCGAGCCGCAGCACGCCCGGCGTGTCCGGTCCCCGGTCCACCAGGTCGCCCAGGAACGCCACCTTGCGCCCGTCCGGGTGCGCCCCGTCGGCCGAGTAGCCCAGCTCCCGCAACAGGTGCGCCAGCTCGACGCGGCACCCGTGGACGTCGCCGACCACGTCGAACGGGCCGGTCTCGTGGCGCAGGTCGTGGGGGAGGGGCGCGGCCGGGGACTCCATCCGCCCAGTCTGATCGACCGGTCCGGCGGTTGTCCGCGAATTACTGTTGGGGCATGACGAACCGGCTCGCGTCCTCGACCAGCCCGTACCTCCTCCAGCACGCGGACAACCCGGTGCACTGGTGGGAGTGGTCACCGGAGGCGTTCGCCGAGGCCCGCCGGCGGGACGTGCCGGTGCTGCTGTCGGTCGGGTACGCGGCCTGCCACTGGTGCCACGTGATGGCGCACGAGTCGTTCGAGGACGAGGCCACCGCGGCGTACCTGAACGAGCACTTCGTCAACGTCAAGGTGGACCGCGAGGAGCGGCCGGACGTCGACGCGGTCTACATGGCCGTCACCCAGGCCCTCAGCGGGCACGGCGGGTGGCCCATGACGTGCTTCCTGACGCCCGGCGGCGAGCCGTTCTACGCGGGCACGTACTACCCGCCGTCCCCGCGGCCCGGCCTGCCGTCGTTCCGGCAGGTCTTGGAGGCCATCACGCACGCGTGGCGCGAGCAGGGCGACGAGGTGCGCGAGTCGGCGGCCGGGATCGTGGCGCAGCTGGCGTTCCAGCCGCTGCCGCAGTCCACTGTGGACGACGACGTGCTGTCGGGCGCGGTGGTGTCGCTGCTCGGGCACTTCGACCGGACCAACGCCGGGTTCGGCGGCGCGCCCAAGTTCCCGCCGTCGATGGTGCTGGAGTTCCTGCTGCGCCACCACGAGCGCACCGGGTCCGTCGAGGCGCTGTCGATGGCTCGGGCGACGTGCGGCGCGATGGCGGACGGCGGGCTGTACGACCAGCTCGCCGGCGGGTTCGCGCGGTACAGCGTGGACGCCGCGTGGGTGGTGCCGCACTTCGAGAAGATGTTGTACGACAACGCGTTGCTGCTGCGCGTGTACACGCACCTGAGCCGCCGTGACGACAACCCGCGGTACGCGGCCGTGGCGCGGGAGACCGCCGACTTCCTGATCCGCGACCTCGGCACGCCGGAGGGCGGGTTCGCGGCGTCGCTCGACGCGGACACCGAGGGCGTCGAGGGCCTGACGTACGTGTGGACGCCCGCCCAGCTGGTCGAGGTGCTCGGCCTGGCGGACGGCGCGCGGGCCGCGGCGCTGTACGGCGTGACGGACGAGGGCACGTTCGAGCACGGCAGCTCGACGTTGCGGATGCTCGGCACGCCGGACCCGGAGCTGGCGGCCCGGCTGCTGGAGGCGCGCGACCGCCGACCGCAGCCGGGGCGTGACGACAAGGTCGTGACGGCGTGGAACGGGCTCGCGATCGCGGCGCTGGCGGAGGCGGGCGCGGTGCTCGTCGAGCCGCGCTGGGTGGAGGCGGCGGCACGGGCGGCGACGCTGGTGCTGGACGTCCACCTGGTCGACGGGCGGCTGCTGCGCACGTCCCGGCACGGTGCGGCGGGCACGGCGGCGGGCGTGCTGGAGGACTACGGCTGCTTCGCCGACGGCCTGCTCGCCCTGCACCAGGCCACCGGCGACGTCAAGTGGTTCACCGCCGCCTGTGGACTGCTCGACACCGCGCTGGCCCGGTTCGCGGGCGGCGAGCCCGGCGTCTACTACGACACGGCCGACGACGCGGAGGCGCTGGTGCAGCGGCCGTCGGACCCGTCGGACAACGCGAGCCCGTCCGGCGCGTCCTCGCTGGCGTCGGCCCTGGTCACGGCGTCCGTGCTGGGCGGGCCGTCGACGTACCGCGACGCCGCCGAGGCCGCTCTGGGTCGGGCCGGTCTGCTGGCCGCCCGTGAGCCCCGGTTCGCCGGGCACTGGCTGAGCGTGGCCGAGGCGCTGGCGCTGGGACCGGTGCAGGTCGCCGTGGTCGGGGACGCGCCGGAACTCGTCCGCGCCGCGTGGTCCGGGGTGCACGGCGGCGGTGTCGTGGTGGGCGGCGAGCCGGGCTCGGCGCCGTTGCTGGAGGACCGGCCGCTGGTGGACGGCGGCGCGGCGGCGTACGTGTGCCGCGGGTACGTGTGCGACCGGCCCGTGACGTCGGTGGCGGAGCTGGCCGAGGCCCTGACCGTCCACCGATAGCGAACCACTCTCCCCGCACTTCGTTGCGGGCGTAGCGTCGGCATCGACGTAATCATGTAATCAAGGTGGTGCGCGATGCGACGTGGATGGGGAGGCCGGGGCGGGTGGCAGCAGGCCGACCAGCCGCCGGCGGACGACGCGGCGGGCTGGTTCACCGGGAGGCTGCCCGACGGCTGGTTCACCGAGCCGCCGGTGGTGACGGTGGACCGCGAGGAGATCGTGGTCGTGGGCACGCTGCCCGCGGTGGAGGGCGAGTTCGCCGACGACGCCGAGCGGGCCGCGGCCGAGTCGGGCCGGATCAGCCGGTTCCGCGAGCAGACCAGGGACGAGCGGATCGAGATCGCCCGCCAGGCCGAGCACCGCTACCGGCGCAAGGTCGCCTGGGGCGCCCGGCTCGGCGGCACGGAGGAGCTGTTCACCACGCTGTCGGTGCCGGTGATGACCCGGCTGCGGCAGCCCGAGCGGATGGTGCTGGACACGCTGGTCGCGGCGGGCGTGGCCCGGTCGCGGTCCGAGGCGCTGGCGTGGGCGGTGCGGCTGGTCGGCGAGCACGCCGACACGTGGCTGACCGAGCTGCGCGAAGCCATGACCCGCGTGGACGACCTGCGCGCGCAGGGCCCAGACCTGACCTGATCAGCCGGTGGAGACCTGCCCGACGTCGACGAGGAACTCGGTCCGCCCGTCCTGCGCCTCGATGCCGAAGGGCAGGCGGGTCGAGATCGTCAACACCTCGGTCCCGTCCGTGAGCCGCCCGCGCCCGACGACCTCGCACGGCACCTCCACGTCCACCGGGTAGGCGGTGTGGTTGCGCAGGCGGTCCTCGTCGTCGAACACGGTGGGCTTGTCGAACAGGCTCCACACGACGCCGTGCGCGTCGGTGATCTGCACCTGCACCCACCCGGGGAACGGCTCGTCGCTCACCCACCGCACGGCGCGGCCGGTCACGAAGGTCAAGGTGTGCTCCGACAGGTCGGGGTTACGTGGGGGCGAACCGGGTCGAGCGACCCGGCCGCCGGGCGGGACAAGTGTGCACAACCAACCCCCGCACCGCATCCCAGCAGGGCGGACCCCGTCAACTCACCCCGCGCCCGCACCTCCCGGCCGGCCGCCGCGGGGTCAGGAGTAGATCGCGAACCAGATGGCGATGTAGTGGCACAGCGCCGCCAGCACCGTGGCCGCGTGGAAGAACTCGTGGTAGCCGAAGACCTGCGGCCAGGGGTTGGGCCAGCGGGTGGCGTAGAAGACGGCGCCCGCGGTGTAGAGGAGGCCGCCCACCAGGAGCAGGACCAGCGCGGCCACGCCCACGTGGTGGAGGAGGTCGGGCAGGACGAACACCGCCACCCAGCCCAGGGCGATGTAGATCGGCACCCCGAGCCACCGCGGCGCGTGCGGCCAGGCCAGCTTCAGCGTGACGCCGCCCAGCGCGCCGAGCCACACCACGAGCAGCACGACGTTGCCGGTGCTCGGGGGCATCGCCAGCAGGGCGAACGGGGTGTAGGTGCCGGCGATGAACACGAAGATCATCGAGTGGTCGAGGCGCTTCATCCACGTCCGCGCCCGCGCGCTCACCCAGTTCACCCGGTGGTACAGGGCGCTCACGCCGAACAGGCCGAGCACCGTCGCCCCGTAGATCGACGTGGCCAGCGCCGCCTTCGCGGACACCGTGGCCGCCGCCAGGGCGATCAGCGTCGCGCCCGTCCCCACCGACACGACGAACGACCAGAGGTGCAGCCAGCCGCGCAGACGAGGCCGCAACGCGGCTGCGGGCTGCTGGGGATGCGTCGACATGGTCACCTGCCCGAGGTTACGGGAGCGTAGGTCGGCGGGTCAGCAGGCGGCGGCGTGACCGCGCCCACCCGGCGTACGCTCTTCCAGCGTGGGTCTTCGCGAACGGGTCAAGAGCGTCCTGCTCAAGGGTTACGAGTTCCGCCTCAACCGCTGGCTCGACGGCAAGCAACGACCACGCCACGTCGGCGTGGTGCTCGACGGGAACCGCCGCTGGGCCAAGGAAGCGGGCTTCACCGACGTCGCGCACGGTCATCGCGCCGGCGCCCGCAAGATCCTCGAACTGCTGAGCTGGTGCCGGGAGGCCGAGGTCGAGGTGGTGACGCTGTGGATGCTGTCCACGGACAACCTCGCCCGCCCCGCCGAAGAGCTCGAACCGCTGCTCGACATCATCGCCGACATCGTGGACGAGCTCGCCGAGCCCGGCAACCCGTGGCGCATCCGGCACGTCGGCGCCCTGGACATGCTGCCCACCGAGACCGCGGCCCGGCTGTCCGCGGCGGCCCTGCGCACCCGTGACCGCACGGGCCTGGAGGTCAACGTCGCGGTCGGCTACGGCGGCCGGCAGGAGATCGCCGACGCGGTCCGCAAGCTGCTGCAGAAGCACGCCGAGTCCGGCGGCACGATCGAGGAGCTGGCCGAGGTCCTGGACGTCGACCACATCGCCGAGCACCTCTACACGTCCGGCCAGCCCGACCCGGACCTGCTCATCCGCACGTCGGGGGAGCAGCGCCTGTCCGGGTTCATGCTGTGGCAGTCGGCGCACTCCGAGTTCTGGTTCTGCGAGGCCTACTGGCCGGAGTTCCGCCGCACCGACTTCCTGCGCGCGTTGCGCGACTACGCGATCCGGCACCGCCGCTTCGGGTCCTGAACGCCCCCGCGGCGGCGAATAGCCCGCAGCGACTTGAGCTTATTCACTCGAAAGAGTTGCAATTCCGACAGTAAAGGGACGGCCGTGGCGCGAGGCCACGACCGTCCCTTTAGCCATTCGACACTCAGTCGTCGATGGCCGGGCCGTCCTCGTTCGCGATGACGTTCGTGCAGTCACCCTCGTCGTTGCCCGAGAGGATCGGCACGGCGATCACGTTGACGTCCACGTGGCAGACGTTGATGTTGCTCAGGAGCTGGGAGTCGTTCAGGTTGACGAGGCCGAGCTGCTCCTCGTTCTCGTCCTGCTCCGTCTCCTGGGACGCCCAGACCCAGCCGTGCGGGTCGTGGTAGTGGTCCGACTCGTCGCCGGTGGTCGCGAATGCGGGGGCGCCCGCCAGCATGAAGCTGGCGGCAATTGCGGTGACCGCAGCTGCCTTCTTCAGCACGTTAATCTCTCCTTGAGTCGAAGACTTCGTCGCATCGGGAGCGCCCGTTGTATTACGGAGGGCTTCCGCGACAAGAACATACCTAGATGGGCCGGCCCCGTGGGGTGCCGATAACACGATTGTGTGATCTTGCGGGCCCTTTTTCCCCTGTAACGGTGATAGTGCTTGCGCTGGGTTTAATGCGTTGTCGCCGTGTTTGCCCTGGTTGACGTAGGCTGCCCGCCCTATGGACGCCGGTGAGGTGGTGCGCGGGTACCTGCTGCTGGGGTTGCGGCTCGACCGCCTGCACCCAGGCCTGGTCGACTCGTTCACCGGCGACCGGGCCCTGCGCCGCACGGTGGACAACGAGCCCCGCCCGCACCCGGTGGCCCTGGCCCGACAGGCCGCGCAGCTGCGCCGGGAGCTGCCCGGCGTCGACCTCGACCCGGACCGCAAGCGGTTCCTCGACGCCCACCTGGTCGCCGCCGAGACGACCGCGCGCAAGCTCGCCGGGGTGCGCGTCGACTTCGTGGACGAGGTGCGGGCGTACTTCCAGGTCGACGTCCGCCCCGGCCACCCCGACACCTACCGCCGCGCGCACGCCAAGCTGGACGACCTGCTGCCCGGCCCCGGCTCGCTGGCCGAGCGGCTGGCCGATCACCGCGCCCTGGACGAGGTGCCGCCGCGCCGGCTGAAGGTCACCGTGCAGGCACTCTCCAGCGCGCTGCGCGACCGCGTCCGGCAGCGGTTCGAGCTGCCCGTGAACGAGGTCGTGGAGTACGAGGTCGTCACCGACAAGCCGTGGAGCGGCTTCAACTACTACCTGGGCGGCTTCCGGTCGCGGGTGGCGGTCAACGCCGACCTCGGCCACCGGATGTCGAACCTGCCGCACCTGGTCGCGCACGAGTCGTACCCCGGCCACCACACCGAGCACTGCCGCAAGGAGGTGGGGCTGGTCGGCAAGCGGGGCCACGCCGAGCAGGCGTTGTTCCTGATCAACAGCCCGCAGTGCCTGATGGCGGAGGGCATGGCGGAACTCGGCCTGCACGCCGTGGTCGGCCGCGGCTGGGGCCGCTGGGCCGAGGACGTCATGGCCGACCTCGGCCTCCGGATGGACGGCGAGCTGGCCGAGCGCGTGGAGTCGGCGCTGTCCGGGCTGCTCACCGTGCGGCAGGACGCGGCGCTGATGCTGCACGACCGCAACGCCCACCCGGACGACGTGGTGGCGTTCCTGTGCCGGTGGCTGCTGGTCCCGGAGCGCCGCGCCCGGCACATGCTGCGCTTCCTCGCCGACCCGCTGTGGCGCGCGTACACGACGACGTACGTCGAGGGCGTGCGCCTGGTCCGCGCCTGGCTCGACCTCCGCGCCCCGACGGACACGCTCGGCGACCGCTACCTGAGGCTCCTCGACGAACCGCTGCTGCCCGCGACGCTCGCCGCGGAGGTCGAGGCGGGGGTGCCCTGGCTGGGTCGCGACCCTGGGTGACGGACCCGGCCACGTTCAGCCGAACACGCCCTGAGCTGCGTGGACGACGTCACGTTGCGCCGATGTGACGGTCGCCGACCGGCCGCGGGCCCCTCAGCGGCCACCTTTCCCGTGTTTTGCGCGGAGGTGACGAATTCACGAATCACCTGTGTGGCTGCCTGCATAAGAGGGACCTGCGGAGGTAACTTCCGGTTGGCGGGACGCGTCCACTGCGGACCGCGCAGGGAGGCCCTGATCGTGGCTGTCGTCGAGTTGCCGGTTCCGCCGGCGGTGATGAGCGCGAGGGGGCCGGCACCCGGCCCTCGTGGTCGGCACGCCTGAGCTAGCGGGGCGTGCCGGTCGATCGGGGTGGTGCCTGGCCCAGCGAGGAGCGGACGCGGGTGCCGCGTTCGTGAGGGAGTTGCCGTGAACGCACGACGACCCGCGAGCCGTTCCTCAGGCTCATCGCGCAGCACTTCCCGGCGCCGTGGCGCGCCGACGACCCACACGTACGTGGTGGACACGTCCGTGCTGCTCTCCGACCCCCTGGCCACCACGCGGTTCGCCGAGCACGAGGTCGTGCTGCCGCTCGTGGTGATCAGCGAGCTGGAGGGCAAGCGGCACCACCCGGAACTGGGCTGGTTCGCGCGGGAGGCGTTGCGCCTGCTCGACGACCTGCGGCTCCAGCACGGCCGGCTGGACCACCCGGTGCCGACCGGCGACCACGGCGGCACGCTGCGCGTCGAGCTCAACCACTCCGACCCGGAGGTGCTGCCCGCGGGTTTCCGCACGGACTCCAACGACGCCCGCATCCTCGCCTGCGCGCTCAACCTCGCGGCCGAGGGCAACGTCGTCACGCTGGTCACGAAGGACATGCCGCTGCGCGTCAAGGCGGGCGCGGTGGGGCTCGCCGCCGAGGAGTACCGGGCCCACGACGTCACGTTGTCGGGCTACTCCGGCATGTCCGACGTGGACGTCGACCAGTCCGTGGTGGACGCGCTGTACCGGGAGAGCGTGATCGACCCGGCGCTGTTCGACCTCGGCCACCTGGCCGAGCTGCCGTGCCACAGCGGGTTGCGCCTGCTGGCGGGCACGTCGAGCGCGTTGGGCCGGGTCACGCCGGACAAGCAGCTCCGGCTGGTGCGCGGCGACCGGGAGGCGTTCGGGCTGCACGGCCGCTCGGCGGAGCAGCGGGTGGCGCTGGACCTGCTGCTCGACACCGAGGTCGGCATCGTCTCGCTGGGCGGACGGGCCGGCACGGGCAAGTCGGCGCTCGCGCTGTGCGCGGGCCTGGAGGCGGTGATGGAGCGCCGCCAGCACCGCAAGGTGGTGGTGTTCCGCCCGCTGTACGCGGTCGGCGGGCAGGAGCTCGGCTACCTGCCGGGCTCCGAGAGCGAGAAGATGCAGCCGTGGGCGCAGGCGGTGTTCGACACCCTCGGCGCGCTGGTCAGCCAGGACGTGGTCGAGGAGATCATGGACCGGGGCATGCTGGAGGTCATGCCGCTGACCCACATCCGGGGCCGGTCGCTGCACGACTCGTTCGTGATCGTGGACGAGGCGCAGTCGTTGGAGCGGAACGTGCTGCTCACCGTGCTGTCGCGGCTCGGCGCGAACTCGCGGGTGGTGCTCACCCACGACGTGGCGCAGCGCGACAACCTGCGCGTCGGGCGGCACGACGGCGTGGCGGCGGTGATCGAGAAGCTGAAGGGCCACCCGCTGTTCGCGCACGTCACGCTGACCCGGTCGGAGCGCTCGCCGATCGCCGCGCTGGTCACCGAGATGCTGGAGGACTACGCGTCCTGACGTTCGGCTGACGGGGCCCGCCTCCCACCGGGGGCGGGCCCCGTCGGCGCACGTCGAGCGGCACGCGGGCACGTCGACCCGCGGGCCGGCTGAGCGGCACGCGGGCCGGTCGAGCGGGACGCGGGCTAGCTAGTCGAGCGCTCGCCGGAGGAAGCCCCGGATGCCGAGCGCGCCGAAGCCCAGGACCGACGCCACCAGCACGACCAGGCACACCCACAGCGGCATGTGCGGGACGTCCGGCACGAGCACGGCCCGCATGCCCTCGCTGACGTACGTGAGCGGGTTGAGGGCGCAGAGCACCTGGAACCACCGCAGGCCGTCCAGCGCGGGCCACGGGAACTGCGCCGAGCCGGTGAACAGCAACGGGGTCAGGATGACCGCGAACATCACCGTGATGTGCCGCGGCGAGACCGACGTGCCGATCACCATGCCCACCGCCGCGCCCGCCAGGGAGCCGAGGACGGTCACCAGGAGCGCCGCGGGCAGCCCCGACACGGGCCAGCTGACGTCCAGCATGACGAACCCGATCGGGATCATCAGCACCGCGGCGAGCAGCCCGCGGACCGCGCCGAACACCATCTTCTCCACCGCGACCAGCGGGATCGGGATGGGTGCGAGGAGGCGGTCCTCGATCTCGCGGGTCCACGAGAAGTCCAGCACCAGCGGCAGGGTGGTGTTCTGCAGCGCGCCGAGGAACCCGTTCATCGCCACGATGCCGGGCAGCAGCACGGCGGCGAAGTCGTCCTGCACGTACCCGATGTCGCCGAGCACCTTGGCGAAGATGAACAGGATGAAGAACGGCTGGATGATCACCTGGGCGAGGAAGCTAGGCAGCTCCCGCCCGGTGGCGAAGACGTCGCGCCACAGGATGGCGGTGAACGTGCGCAGCGACGTCATCGCAGCTCCCGGCCGGTCAGGTGGATGAAGACGTCCTCCAGGCTCGGCGTGCCGACGGCCAGGTCGGTGACCGGCGCGCCGAGCCGTTCGAGGGTGCGCAGCACCTCGGGCAGGGCCACGGCGGGCGTGACGTCGGTGTAGAGCCGGAACATGTCCCCCACGTGCTCGACGCGCCGCACGCCGGCGACCGCGCCGAGGGCTTCGGTCACGGCCTCGGGGCCGCGGCCGGCCAGGGTGACGGTGACGCTGAGCGTCGTGCTGCCGGGCAGCGCCCGGGTCAGCTCGGACGGCCGGTCGAGGGCGAGGAGCTTGCCGTGGTCGACGATGCCGACCCGGTCGCACAGCTTCTGCGCCTCGTCCATGTCGTGCGTGGTCAGCACGACGGTGACGCCCTCGGCGCGCAGGGCGGCCACCCGGTCGTGCACGAACAGCCTGGCCTGCGGGTCGAGGCCGGTCGACGGCTCGTCCAGGAACAGCACCTTGGGGCGGTGCATGAGGGCGCGGGCGATCATCAGCCGTTGCGCCTGGCCGCCGGACAGGGTGTCGACCAGGCTCGACGCGTGGTCGGTGAGCCCCATCCGCTCCAGCACCTCGTCGGCCAGCGCGACCCGCTCGGCGCGGCCGATGCCGTGGTAGGCGGCGTGGAACAGGAGGTTCTGCCGCACGTTGAGGGCGCGGTCGAGGTTGTTGCGCTGCGGGACGACGGCGAGCAGCTGCCGGGCCCGCCGCGAGTCCGCGACCACGTCGACGCCCTCCACCAGGGCCTGGCCCGACGTGGGCCGGACCCTGGTGGTGAGCACGCCGACGGTGGTCGTCTTGCCGGCCCCGTTCGGGCCGAGGAGGCCGAACACCTCGCCGCGGCGGACCGCGAAGCCCAACCCGTCGACGGCCGGCTTCCGCCCGTTCTTGTAGACCTTGACCAGGTCCGTCACGGTCACGGCCTCGTCCGCCCGGCCGGCCCCGCGGGGCGTGGCGGCCGGGTCGTCCGGGATGCCCGGCGTCACCACCCGGAGGGCAGGGGACGGCCCTCGGCGAACCCCGCGGCGCTCTGGATGCCGAGCGTGGCCTTGGCGTGGAACTCCTCCAACGTCTGCGCGCCCGCGTAGGTGCACGCGCTGCGCACGCCCGCCGTGATCGAGTCGAGCAGGTCCTCCACGCCGGGGCGGATCGGGTCGAGCCGCATCCGGGAGGTGGAGATGCCCTCCTCGAACAGGCCCTTCCGAGCACGGTCGAAGGCGTTGTCCGTGCGGGTGCGCGCGCTGACGGCGCGCTTGGACGCCATGCCGAAGGACTCCTTGTAGAGCCGGCCCTGCTCGTCGCGCTGGAGGTCGCCGGGCGACTCGTAGGTGCCCGCGAACCAGGAGCCGACCATGACGGACGCGGCGCCGGCGGCGAGCGCGAGGGCCACGTCGCGGGGGTGGCGCACGCCGCCGTCGGCCCAGACGTGCTTGCCGAGCCGGCGGGCCTCGGCGGCGCACTCGGCCACGGCCGAGAACTGGGGGCGGCCGACGCCGGTCATCATGCGGGTCGTGCACATCGCGCCGGGGCCGACGCCGACCTTGACCACGTCCGCGCCGGCCTCGACCAGGTCGCGGACGCCTTCGGCGGTGACCACGTTGCCGGCGACGACCGGGACGGTCGGGCGGGCCTCGCGGACGGCCTTCAGCGCGGAGATCATCTTCTCCTGGTGGCCGTGGGCGGTGTCCACGACGAGGGCGTCCACGCCCGCCTGCAGCAGCTCCTCGGCCTTGGCCGTGACGTCGCCGTTGACGCCGATGGCGGCGGCCACGCGGAGCTTGCCCGCGCCGTCGAGGGCGGGCTGGTAGACGTCGGCGCGGAGGGCGCCGAGGCTGGTCATGACGCCCCGCAGGCGGCCGTCGGCGTCGACGCCGAGCGCGATGCGCTGCGTGCCGCCGTGCAGCCGGTCGAACACGTCACGCGGCGGGGTGTCCAGCGGGAGGGTGATGATCCGGTCGTCGGCCACGTCGTGCAGCCGGGTGAACCGGTCCACGCCGGAGCACGCGGCCTCGTCCACGACGCCGGTGGGCCGGCCGTCGTCGTCGACCACGACCACCGCGCCGTGCGCCCGCTTGTGGAGCAGGTTGACGGCGTCCGCGACCGAGTCTCCGGGGTGGAGGGTCAGCGGCGTGTCCCACACGGGGTGCCGGGTCTTGACCCACTGGACGATCTCGGCGACCGCCTGGGGCGCCACGTCCTGCGGCAGGACGACCAGTCCGCCGCGCCGGGCCACGGTCTCCGCCATCCGGCGTCCCGCCACCGCGGTCATGTTCGCGACCACGATCGGGATGGTCGCCCCCGTGCCGTCGGAGGTCGACAGGTCGACGCCGAACCTCGACTCGACGGCCGATCGGCCGGGCACGAGGAAGACGTCGTCGTAGGTCAGGTCGTAGCTGGGCCGATGCCCTTCGATGAACCGCACGAGACCTTGACGATACCCGCGTCACGGCGAATCCGCCCTGGTTGTGCGCACCATCGGGGCTGTCGCTACGGGGTCTGCGGTTGTGGGTTCCTCCAAACCGCGCCCATCACCCCGTTCCGCCGCCGCCGGCGGGCGACCGCTTCGGCAGGAGCGCGCGGACCGCGTCGATCGTGTCGGCCTCGCCCGCGTCCTTGTCCGGCCGGTACCGCAGGACGCGGGCGAACCGCAGCGCCACCCCGCCGGGGTAGCGGGGGCTGACCTGCACGCCGTCCAGCTCGATCTCGATCACCATCTCGGGTCGGACCAGCACGACCCAGTCCGACTTCTCGGTCGCGATCGCCATCAGCTCCCGCGTCTGCCACGCCAGCAGCTCGTCGGTGAGGCCCTTGAACGTCTTGCCGACCATGATCGGCGGGCCGCCGTCCGGGTCGCGCGCGCCGAGGTGGAGGTTCGACAGCAGGCCCTTGCGCCGGCCGCTGCCCCACTCGACGCCGAGCACCACCAGGTCGAGCGTGTGCACCGGCTTCACCTTCTGCCACGCCCGGCCCCGCCGCCCGGCCGCGTAGACCGACTCCAGCGACTTCACCATCACGCCCTCGTGCCCGGCGGCCAGCGCCTCGTCCAGCACCCGGGCCGCCTCGTCCTCGGCGGGCGCGACCGCGCCGGGGATGACGTGACCGCCCGCCACGGACCGCAGGGCGTCGAGCCGCGCGCGCAGCGGCTCGTCGAGCAGGTCCACCCCGTCGAGGTGCAGGCAGTCGAAGAAGAACGGGCTCAGCAGCAGCTCCCGCAGGTCGCCCGGTGACGTGCGCCTCCCCGCGGACGCGCGGTCGAGCAGGGCGCCGAACCGGCTCATCGTCTCCTGGAACGGCCTCGGCTTGCCGTCGTCGGTCAACGCCAGCGTCTCGCCGTCCAGCACCACCGACCGGCACGGCAGCGCGCGCACCAGCTCCACCAGCTCGGGCACGGTCGCGGTGATCTCGCGCAACGTCCGGGTGAAGATCCGCACCTCGTCGCCGGACCGGTGGACCTGGATGCGCGCGCCGTCGAGCTTGTGCTCGACCACGCACGCGCCCAGCTCGGCCAACGCCTCGGGCAGCGACTCGGCGGGCGAGGCGAGCATGGGGCGCACCGGCCGGCCGACCTCCAGCCGGAACGCGGCCAGCGCCTCGGCGCCGTCGAGCGCGGCCAGCGCCGTCTCGGGGAGCTTGCCGGACAGCATGAACGCCCGCCGCACCACGTCGCCGGGCACGTCGGCGGCGCGGGCGATCGCGTCCAGCATCACCCCTTCGAGGGCGCCTTGGCGCAGCTCGCCGGTGAGCAGCCGGCGCAGGAAGTCCTGCTCCGCCTCGGTGGCCCGGCCGAACAGGTCGGTCAGCAGCGCGGTCCGCCGCGCGGTCGAGCCCTTGCCGCCGACGGCCGCGAGCGCGCCCAGCGCCTCGTCCACATCGGACACGGTGAGCGACGGCGCGGCGGCCGGCGGGACCGCGAGGTCGAACACCGTGCGCCAGCCCGCGCCGACGCGCCCCTGGCTGGGCACGCCGACCAGGAACGACACGACGGCGGGCGTCTCCATCCGGCGCACCAGCCCGGCCAGGGCGTCCACCTTGGCCAACCGGGACCGCGTGCCCGCCACGGCGGCGGACGTCTCGACCACTTCGCTGAACAGCACGCCCACCATGGTGCACCCGACCACCGACGAAGACCCGCCGCGCGCCGTCGCGTCCCGACCGGCAAATTGTTCCGGATTGTCGGTGTGGCCAAGTACCGTGTCCCGCGATCAGGGGGGTTCGTCGCACGCGTGTTCCCCCGCTGTGCCAACCAGGACGAGCACGGACGGGAATCCAGATGAAGCACAGACCAACGGGGGGCGTCGTCTCGGCTCTGGCCGTGACGGCGATGACCGCGTCGCTGGCGGTGGCGGCGGCGCCGACCGCCGTCGCCGCGGTCGACGTGCGGTGCGCCCCCACCGCGCGGGTGTTCACCGTCCAAAGTGACGGCGACCTGTGGCTGTACGAGCACGGCACGCCGGAGTCGGGCGGGTTCGACTGGCCCAGCGCGGCGCAGATCGGCTGGGGCTGGGCCGGGCGCACGCTGGCCGGCCCGGACGGCGTGGTCTACAACATCACCGACACCGGCGAGGCGCGGCGCTTCCGCTGGAACGGCTCGGGCTGGGACACGTTCGGCACGCGCCAGTACGAGGTGGTGTCGGCGGGCAAGTGGAACCTGGACGGCGCGGCCCGGAACACGGTCACCGTCGACTCGCGCGGCGACTTCTACAAGATCGAGCACGGCTCCCTCTTCCACGGCGACGTGCGCGGCACGACCGTCGAGTGGCGGTACCTGGGCAGCGGCTTCGCCCACGACTACCTGGTGGCCTCCGGCCCCGGCGTGCTGTACGCGCGCTCCTCGGCCAACGGCGACCTGCACCGGTTGCGCTACCACGAGGACTCGCACCGCCTCTACCGCGCCATGCAGCCGGTCGGCCGGGAGTGGGGCAACGTCTGGAAGATCATCGGCGCGGGCGGCGGCGTCCTCTACGGCACGCAGCACGACGGCGACCTGTACTGGAACCGCGACAACGCGGGCGACGACCAGGAGTCCAGCTGGGCCGTCGGCGGCTCGGTCGTCGGCTACGACTGGGGGAACGACCGCGACACCGTCGCCGACCCGGCCGCCTGCGCGCGGGTGCCCGAGGCCGGTCCGGCCCGCCCGGCGGTGGCGGACGTGCCGGAGGCGGCGAGCGCCGTCGCCGAGGTCGACGGCTCGCTGCGGACGTTCCACGTGAACGCCTCGCGCACGATCACCAAGGGCGTGCAGAACGCCGACGGCACGTGGACGTTCCGCGAGTCCGTGATGGACACGCCGCGCGCCGTGACCCCCGTGTCGTTCGTGCCGCACGACGAGCGGCCGCTCCTGGTCAGCCACGGCACGGACGGCGGCGTCAGCCAGGCCCTGGTCGACGGCGTCGACGGCCCCTGGGTCGCCAAGCCGGGCCTCGCCGGGCACGCGCCGACGTCGCCCGCCGTGGTGCAGTCGGCCGACGGCACGGTGTCGGCGTACCTCACGGACGAGAACGGCGCGCTGTGGCGCCGCGCCGGCCGCCACGAGCACACCGACCCGCTGGGCGACCGGCCCTGGACCCAGCTGATCCCCGACATGGCGTACACCGGCAGGCCGGCCGCGCTGCCGCTGGCCAACGGCTCGGTGGTGGTCGCGGGCACGCTCGCGGACGGCGCGCTGCGGCTCGTCTGGGAGCGCGACGGCAAGCCGACCATGCTGTACCGGGTCCTCGGCCGGCACCTCACCGGCACGCCCACCCTGGTGCGCCACGGTGACAACGGCTTCCGCGTGTTCGCCAAGAGCGCGCACGGCGGCATCCACACGCTGCTGTTCCAGAACAACGAGCACGGCGACTGGACCGACCTCGCCGACTGGACGCAGGGCCAGGGCACGAGTGGCGTGGTCGCCGCCGTCACCGGTCCGGACGGACGGGTCGAGATCGCCTACCGGGCGTGGCGCGACCAGGGCGTCTACGTGGCGGCGCAGGAGACGCCGGGTGGTCCGTTCGGCCCGGCGACCCGCGTCGGCGACGTGGCCGCGGGCTCGGACCCGACGCTCGTGGTCCGGTCCTCGGGCGAGCGGGCGCTGGTGTTCCGCGACGGCGCGGGCGCCACGCACGTCCTCCACTCCGGGCCGACCGGCTACACCGGCGGCGCGGTCAGCTAGCCGCGATGACCCGGACCGCCTCCCGCAGGCGGTCCGGGGTCAGCGCCGCGTAGCCGAGCACCAGGCCGGGGAACGTCGGCGTGCGCGCGTAGTTCGCGAGCGCGGGCGCGTTGACGCCGCGGCGGGCCAGGCGGTCCTGCAACGCGAGGTCGTCGGCGCCGTCGGGGAGCCGGACGACGACGTGCAGGCCGGCCGCCACGCCGATCGGCGTCCAGTCGGGCCCGGCGGCGCGCAGCACGTCGAGCAGGCGCTCCCGCCGCGCCCGGTACAGCTGGCGGGTGCGGCGGAGGTGCCGGTCGTAGCCGCCGGCGCGGAGCAGCCGGGCGAACGCGGCCTGGTGCAGCGTGCCGGTGCCGAGGTCGTCCAGCCGCTTGCGCTCCACCAGGTCCTCGCGCACCGCGGGCGGCACGACGAGCCAGCCCAGCCGCAACGCGGGCGCGAGCACCTTGCTGGTGCTGCCCTGGTAGACCACGCGGCTCGGGTCGAGGGCCTGCACCGCGCCCAGCGCCGGCCGGTCGTAGCGGTGCTCGGCGTCGTAGTCGTCCTCCACGATCAGCCCGTCGCGCGCGCGGGCCCACTCCAGCAGGGCGTGCCGCCGGGTCGGGTGCAGCACCACGCCGAGCGGGAACTGGTGCGCCGCCGTCACCACCACCACGCGACAGTCCATTCCGGACAGCAGGTCGACGCGGAGCCCGCGGTCGTCCACCGGGACGGGGTGGATCTCCAGCCCGTGCGACGCCAGCATCTCCGCGCCGCCGGGGTGGCTCGGTTCCTCGACCGCGACGCACCGGTGCCCGGCCGCGCGCAACACCCGGCCCAGCAGGGAGATCCCCTCGGCGGCGCCGTTGGTGACGACCACTTCGGACGGTCGCGCGGCCACCGCCCGGACCCGGCCCAGGTAGTCGGCGAGCTCCCGGCGCAGCGGGGCGAACCCGGCCGGGTCGGGGTAGCCGAGGTCGTCGGTGGACAGCTCCGCCAGCGCCGTCCGCTGCGCCTGCGACCACTCCTCGCGCGGGAACGCGCTCAACGCGGGCACGCCCGGCCTCAGGTCGTACCGGAACCGCGGCGCGGGGTCGGGTTCGGCGGTCGCCGCGCCCGGCCACGTGCAGGCGTCCGTGACGGTGGTGCCGGAGCCGCGGCGCGCGGTCAGGTAGCCCTCGCCGATCAACTGGGCGTACGCGGACGTGACCGTGCCGCGGGCGACGCCCAGCTGCGCGGCGAGGTCGCGGCTGGACGGCAGCCGGGTGCCCGGCGCGAGCCTGCCGTCGCGCACGGCCCGGCGCAGCTCCGACTCCACCGCGCGCCGCCCGTGCGGGGCGGGCAGGAGGAGTTCGCGATAAGTGGTCCAGTCGGCGGCCATCGAAGTGGAGCTTAACCGTGGACCACCGGTCGGTGAGAGTCCTCGACATGGGAATCACGACCAGGGCGGTGCCCACCAGGGCCGCGATCGCGTCCGGCGCGTTGACGTCGGTGATCGTCGGCGCGTCCGTGCCGGTGACCGGCATGCTCCAGCAGTACCCGCTGCTCACCGGCCAGGCGATGCGGTACGCGCTCGGCGCCGTCGTGCTGCTCGGGTGGGTCCGGCTGCGCGGGGGACGGCTGCCCGTGCCGTCACGGCGGGACTGGCCCGCGCTGGTCGCGCTCGTCGTGACCGGGATGCTCGGGTTCAACGCGTGCGTGCTGTACGCGCAGCGGTACGCCGAGCCGGGGTTCGTCGCGGCGGTGCTGGGCGCGAGCCCGCTGGTGCTGGCGCTGGTCGCGCCGCTGCTGGCGGGCCGGAAGCCCGCCGTGCCGGCGGTGGCGGGCGCGGTCGTCGTGGTCGGCGAGGTGGTGGTGCTGTCCGGCGGCGGGTCGTGGCACGGGCCGGGGCTGGCGCTCGCGCTGCTGACGATGGCGGGGGAGGCGTCGTTCACGCTGTTCGCGGTGGGCGTGGTGCGCCGGCTCGGCGGCGTGGCCGTCGCGACGTGGTGCTGCGTGATCGCGGCCGTCGCGGGCGGGCTCCTGGGCACGGTGTTCGGCGGCTGGCAGGTGCCGACGGTGCGCGAGGGCGCGGCGCTGGTGGTACTCGGGATCGTGCTGACGGCGGTGGCGTTCGGCCTCTGGTACTTCGCCGTCGCGCAGCTCGGCGCCGACCGGGCCGGCGTGCTGATCGGGCTCATGCCGGTGGCCGGGCTGGTGGCGTCGGTCGCGCTGGGCGCGCAGGAGCTGACCGCGGTGGCGCTGCTCGGCTCGGTGGCGGTGGCGCTCGGGTGCGTGGTCGGGCTGCGGGGACGGGCGGCCGACGCCGACCGCCCGCCCCGCGTCGAGCTCGCGGTTCAGTGACCGCCGTTGGCCATGCGCAGGACGTCGAGCGCCTGGTCGAGCTGGGCCTCGGTGAGCTTGCCCGGCACGTGGCCGCGTTCCAGGACGACCTCGCGGATCGTCTTGCGCTCCTTCAGCGACTGCTTCGCGATCGACGCCGCCTCCTCGTACCCGAGGTAGCGGTTGAGGGGCGTGACGATCGACGGCGACGACTCGGCGTACTCGCGCATCCGGTCGACCTGCGGTTCCGCGCCGGTCAGCACCTTGTCGGCGAGCAGGCGCGCCACGGCGGCCAGCAGGCGGGCGGACTCCAGCACGTTGCGGGCGATCACGGGCAGCATCACGTTGAGCTGGAAGTTGCCCTGCGACCCGGCGAACGCCACCGCCGCGTCGTTGCCGATCACCTGCGCCACCACCATCATCGTGGCCTCGGAGATCACCGGGTTCACCTTGCCCGGCATGATCGAGGAGCCGGGCTGGAGGTCCGGCAGGGCCAGCTCGCCGAGGCCGGTCCGGGGGCCGGACCCCAGCCACCGCAGGTCGTTCGCGATCTTGAACAGGCCCACGGCGGTGGCCCGGAGCTGCCCCGAGATCTCCACCACGCCGTCCTGCGTGGCCTGCGCCTCGAAGTGGTCACGGGCCTCGGTCAGGGGCAGGCCGGTGACGGCCGCCAGCTCAGCGGACACCGCCGCGCCGAACCCCGCCGGCGCGTTCAGGCCGCTGCCGACGGCCGTGCCGCCGATCGGCAGCTCGGCCAGGCGCGGCAGCGACGACGTCAGCCGCTCGATCCCGTAGCGGACCTGCGTGGCCCACGCGCCGGCCTCCTGGCCCAGCGTGACGGGCACCGCGTCCATCAGGTGCGTGCGACCCGACTTGACCAGGGACGTCCAGTCGGCGGCCCGCGCGTCCAGCACCGAGACGAGGTGTTCGAGCGCCGGGACCACGTCCCGCGCCACGGCCTCCGTCGCGGCGACCCGCAGCGTCGTCGGGAACGTGTCGTTGGACGACTGCGAGGCGTTGACGTGGTCGTTCGGGTGCACGTCCCGGCCGAGGGCGCGCGTCGCCAGGGTCGCGATGACCTCGTTGGCGTTCATGTTGGACGACGTGCCGGACCCGGTCTGGAACACGTCGACCGGGAAGTGCGCGTCGTGCTCGCCCGCCGCCACCGAGTCGGCGGCCTCGGCGATGGCCGCGGCGACTTCGGGTTCCAGCACCCCGAGCCGCTCGTTCACCCGCGCCGCGGCGGCCTTCAGCAGCCCGAGCGCCCGGATCTGCGCGCGCTCCAGGCCCCGGCCGGAGATCGGGAAGTTCTCCACGGCGCGCTGCGTCTGCGCACGCCAGAGCGCGTCGACGGGCACCCTGACCTCGCCCATGGTGTCGTGCTCGACGCGGTACTCCTGTTCAGCCATACCACCGAGTTTGGACCGGGTCGGCCCACTGGGCACAGTGGGCTCGAACACCTATGGTCGGGGTATGGAGCTTGAGGTCGACCTGCTGATCGTCGGTGCGGGCCCCACGGGGCTGTTCGCGGCGTACTACGCGGGGTTCCGGGACCTGTCGGTCGCGCTGGTCGACGCGCTGCCCGAGGCGGGTGGCCAGATCACCGCGATGTACCCGGAGAAGATGATTTTCGACGTGGCCGGGTTCCCCGCGGTGCGCGGGCGTGAGCTGGTGAGCGCGCTCGTGCAGCAGGCCGACCAGTGGAAGCCGACGTACCTGCTCGGCCGCCAGGCCCGCACCTTGTCCGAAGTGGACGGTCGGCTGGAGGTCGGCCTCGCGGACGGCGGCGTGGTCCGCGCGGGCGCGGTGCTCATCACGGCCGGCATCGGCGAGTTCCGGCCACGTCCGCTGCCCGCGGGCGACGGCTGGCTGGACCGCGGCGTCGTGCACTTCGTGCCGAAGCTCAACGTGCACACCGGCCAGGACGTCGTGGTCGTCGGCGGCGGCGACTCGGCGTTCGACTGGGCGCTCGCGCTGCACCCGATCGCGGCCAGCGTCACGGTGGTGCACCGCCGGGCGACGTTCCGCGCGCACCCGCCGACCGTGCGGCAGGTCCGCGACCTCGGCGTGGAGATCATCACCGACGCCGAGGTGCTGGAGCTGCGCGGCGACCTCGATCTGGCCGAGGTGGAGCTGGGCCTGAAGGGCGGCGACCGCAAGGTGCTGCCCGCGCAGACCGTCGTGGCGGCCTTGGGCTTCACCGCCGATCTCGGCCCCATCGAGGCGTGGGGGCTGGAACTAGACCACCGAGCGGTCGTGGTGGACACCACCATGCGCACCGCCCGGGACCGCGTCTACGCCGCGGGCGACGTGGCCCAGTACCCGGGCAAGGTGAAGCTGATCGCCACCGGCTTCGGCGAGGCCGCGACCGCGGTCAACAACATCGCCGTGCTGCTCAACCCGGAGGCCCACCTGTTCCCCGGCCACTCCAGCAACGCCGGGTGACGTCGCGTCGGTGATTCGTGGCTCATCCCAGGGCGATCACGCTTGTCGATCGTCCTGGGATGAGCCACGAGCCGCCGACTTCCGGGCTTCACCGCCGTCCGCGGGGCAGCGGCGATCCACCACCGTTACGGCACCACCTGCACCTGCTCGCCGGGGAACAGGTTGTCGTAGAACACCAACGACTCCTGCGGCCCCAGCCGGACGCAGCCGTGCGACTGCGTGTTCGTGTCACCCTGGTGGAACGCGACGCCGGTCGTGGTGAAGTACACCGCGTTCGGCATCGGTCCGTTGTACGGCACGCTCCAGTCGTCCTTCACCTTGCGCAGCACGGGAAAGGTGCCGACCGGGGTCTCGTGGCCGGGCATCCCGTGGGACATCCGGACGGGGCCGTAGCTGGCGTTCCCGTTGTAGATCAACCACGCCTGGTTGGTGGACAGCTGCACGCACGCGCCGTTCCGCACGGAACACGGCGTGCCGGTCGAAGCGGAAGCGGGAGTCGCGAGGCCGAGGGTCAAGGCCGCCGCGGCTAGCACCGTCGTGCCGAGTGTCTTCCTCATCGCTATCACTCCTCACCGAAGGGTTACCCACGGAGGAGTGATCCAACACACCGCGTCACGGAGCGACCTGGACCTGGTCACCCACCTTGAGGGTGTGGAAGTACTTCGCCGCCGCTTCGCGCGACAGGTGGATGCAGCCGTGCGACTCCTGCGTGAGGCTGCCCTCGTGGAACGCGATGCCGTTGCCGACGAAGTACGTGGAGTACGGCATCGGCCCGTTGTAGGGGATGCTCCAGTCGTCGCGGACCTTCCACAGCACCGAGAAGTAGCCGACGGGCGTCTCGTAGCCGGGCATGCCGGACGTCGTCGGCACCGGCCCGTAGCTGATCTTGCCCCCGCTGATCAGCCACGACTGGTTGGTGGACAGCTGCACGCACGCGCCCTCGGTGATGTCGCACGGCGTTCCGGGCACGGTGACCGGCGGAGGCGGCGGCGCGGGCTGCGGCTCGGGCGTCGGCGTGACGTCCGGCGTCGGCAGGGGTTCCGGCGACGGTTCGGGCGCCGGTGCGGACGTCGGCTCCGGTGACGGCGAGGTCGGGGCCTCCGACGACGGCACGGCGACCGAGGACGAAGGCACCGAGGACGAAGACGAAGACGTTGCCGAAGACGGTGACGGCGCCGGACCGGACGCCTCCGACGTCCCGCACGCCGTCGCCAGGAAAGCGATTGCCACCAAAGCTGCTCTGCGCATCGCGCACCCCCCGGGGATCATGCTGTTCTGCCCTGGAGACGCCGGCGTGGAGCGCCTGGTTGCAGCCGCCCCGGTAACGAATTGGGCAGGGCCGCCCCACCCGGAGGTGGGACGGCCCTGGGAACGCCGGGACGAGCCCGTCAGGACGAGCGGGTCACACCGCGCCCGCGTACTGACCGATCCACGAGCGGAACGCCGGCACGTCCATGTAGATCGACGGGCCGGTGGCGCAGGTGGAGCTGTTGTTGCCCGCGCGGCTGGTGGCGCCGATCAGCTGCCACGTGCCGTTCACGGCCTTGATCTGCGGGCCGCCCGAGTCGCCGTAGCAGGCGCCCGAGTTGCCGTTCGGGTTGTTCGTGCAGATCTCCACCGAGCCGTAGATGCCCAGGCAGTTGCTGTCCGACACGATCGACGTGTTCAGCTCCTGCAGGGTGATCGGCGCGCCGCAGGCACCGCGCGGGGCGCAGGTCTGGCCCCAGCCGATGATGCGGGTGGCCGTGCCGACCGCACCGGACGTCGACGCCACCGCGATCGGGGCCTGGCTCACCGAGGTGGCCAGGCGCACCAGCGCGATGTCGTACGACGGGTGCGTGATCACCTGGGCGCCCGACGCGACCGTGCCGCCGCTGGTGCGGTTGGTCGTGCCGATGCGGGCCCGGATGGAGGACGCCGTCCGGCCCTGCACGCAGTGCTTGGCCGTGACGACCCAGTTGGCCTTGATCAGCGAACCGCCGCAGAAGTGGCTGCCCGTGGTGCTCTGCAGGGACACCATGAACGAGTAGGTCTGCGTGGCGTTGCCGCCGCCCACGATGAACGGGGTGACTCCGCCGTCGGTCGCCGGGGCCGCCGCCGCCCCGGCCGCCGTGGCGAGCGCAGCTCCTACCGCCACCGCGAAGGCGGTGAACAGGGTGCGAACCTTCATCACTGTCCTCTCCGTCCCCGGCGCAGGGTGCTCGGGGACGAATCGGAAACTAGGGAGGAACGCGGGGTGATCACCACAGCCGATCGGCCGGTAACGCTCGGTTGACCGTTGACAGCGACCCGTGGCACCCGGCGACCGGCCGTGGTGGTGGGGGTTACGGGAGCGGCGGGAGGGCGTCCTCGCCGGTGACCGGGATGTCGAAGTCCACCGACGAGTACTCGCGCAGCTTGGTGAGCCGGTGGAACCCGTCGATCATCCGCACCGTGCCCGACTTCGACCGCATCACGATCGACTGGGTCGTGCAGCCGCCCGCCCGGTAGTGCACGCCGCGCACCAGGTCGCCGTCCGTGACACCGGTCGCGCAGAAGAACACGTTGTCGCCGCGCACCAGGTCGTCGGTCAGCAGCACGCGGTCCAGGTCGTGGCCCGCGTCCAGCGCCCGGCCCCGCTCGGCGTCGTCCTTCGGCCACAGCTTCGCCTGGATCGCGCCGCCCATGCACTTCAGCGCCGCCGCCGCGATGATGCCCTCCGGCGTGCCGCCGATGCCCACGAGCAGGTCGATGCCGGTGTTCGGCCGGGCCGCCGAGATCGCGCCCGCCACGTCGCCGTCGGAGATGAAGTGGATGCGGGCGCCCGCCGCGCGCACCTCGCGCACCAGCGAGTCGTGCCGCGGCCGGTCCAGGATGCACACCGTCACGTCGGACACGTCGCTGTGCTTCGCCTTCGCCACCCGGCGGATGTTCTCCGCGATCGGGGCGGTGATGTCGATGACGTCGGCCGCCTCCGGCCCCGTCGCCAGCTTCTCCATGTAGAACACGGCGGACGGGTCGAACATCGCGCCCCGCTCGGCCACCGCGAGCACCGCCAGCGCGTTCGGCATGCCCTTGGCCATCAGCGTGGTGCCGTCGATCGGGTCCACCGCGACGTCGCAGTCGGGACCGTCGCCGTTGCCGACCTCCTCGCCGTTGTACAGCATGGGCGCCTCGTCCTTCTCGCCCTCGCCGATCACCACGACGCCCCGCATCGACACGGTGCCGATCAGCTTGCGCATGGCGTCCACCGCCGCGCCGTCGCCGCCGTTCTTGTCACCGCGGCCCACCCAGCGCCCGGCGGCCATCGCGGCCGCCTCGGTCACCCGCACGAGCTCCAGCGCGAGGTTCCGGTCGGGAGCCTCGCGTCGACGCTCGGACGGGCTGCTGCCTGTGACCATGAGGTTCCTCCTGCGACTGCGATTACCGGCCGGTAGACCAATCCTCGCACGTCGTCACGCCTCGGCCACGTCCTCCTCGGTCACACTGAGTGCTTGATCGATCCGTTCCCGCGCGCCCGCCAGCTGCCGCTCGCACGTCTTCGCCAGGGCCTCGCCGCGCTCCCACAGCGCCAGCGACTCCTCCAGGGACAGGCCGCCCGCCTCCAGCCTGCGGACCACCTCCACCAACTCGTCCCTGGCCTGCTCGTAACCCGGCTCGCTCACGTGGACAGCTTCCCCAATCGCTTCTGGACGTGCACCACGACGGTCGCGACCGCCTGGTCGTACCCGACGAACGCCTCGGCGAACTCCGCGCCGTCGCCCTCGCGGACGGCGTCGTCGATGCGGTGCTCGGCCGCCGCGACCCGCCGGCGGTGCACCGAGCCGCGGCCCGACCACCACCGCGACCCCGCGTAGTCCGACGTCGCCTCGGACAGGTCGTGCAGCCGGTTGATCAACGTCTGGCCGCCGGACGTGCAGCCTGCCACCAGCGACAGCCAGCAGTCCGCGGCGGCCCGGTCGGCCGACTCGGCGCGGCTGCGCACCGCGCGGGCGCCGTCGTCGTCCGCGTCGTTCGCGGCGGCCATCGTCAAGGGCAGGAACGTGGGCTCACGTGCCGGGTTCGGCACCACCGCCTCCTTCCTCCGCCTGACCGCCGACCCCGTCGGCCGTCGCCCGATCGCCGGCTGTCGCCGGCACGCCGCCTCCGCCGGTGGCGACCACCGCGTGCACGGCGCCGTCGGCCACGCGCACCCTCAGCCGGGTGCCCGCGGGAGCTTGGGAGGTCGACCGGAGCACCCCGTCCACGCCGTCGGGCGTGACGAGCTGCACCACCGCATACCCCCGCGCCAGCGTGGCGGCAGGCCCGAGGGTCGTCAAGCGCGCCGTGGTCGCGACCAGGCCGGCGGTCTCCGCGTCGAGCCGGTTCCGCACCGCGCGCCGGGCCCGCTCCCGCAACCGGTCCACGTCCTCCGCCCGCCGGTCCAGCGGACCGTACGGGTCGGAAAGCGCAGGTCGGGTCCGCAGCGCCGCGAGCAGCTTCCGCTCCCGGTCCACCCACCCGTGCAGCGCGCGGCGGCTGCGGTCGCGCAACTGGCGGATCCGCTCGCCTTCCTCCGCCACGTCCGGAACCACCCGTTTGCCGGCGTCGGTCGGCGTGGAGCAGCGCACGTCCGCCACGTGGTCCACCAGCGGCGTGTCCGGCTCGTGCCCGATCGCCGACAGCACCGGCGTGCGGCACTGCGCCACCGCCCGGCACAGCGCCTCGTCGGAGAACGGCAGCAGGTCCTCCACGCTGCCGCCGCCGCGCGCCAGGACGATCACGTCCACCTCGGCGTCGCGGTCCAGAGTCGACAGTGCGGTGAGGATCTGCGGCACCGCCAGCGCGCCCTGGACGGCCACGTTCACCACCCGGAACCGGGCGCCCGGCCAGCGGGCGTGCGCGTTCGTCAGCACGTCCCGCTCGGCGGCCGACGCGCGACCCGTGATCAGCCCGATCTTGTTCGGCAGGAACGGCGGCTTGCGCTTGCGCCGCGGGTCGAACAGGCCCTCCGCGTTCAGCAGCTTGCGCAACCGCTCGATCCGGGCCAGCAGCTCGCCGATGCCGACCTGGCGGATCTCGTCCACGCGCAGGCTCAGCGTGCCGCGGTTGGGGAAGAAGTTCGGCTTGCCGTGCACGACGACCCGGCTGCCCTCGGACAGCTGCAGCTCGCGCACCATCCCGACCGGCGCCGTCAGCTGCATCGACATGTCCACGGACGGGTCGCGCAGCGTGAGGAACGCCGTCGCCGTGCCCGGCCGGGCGCTCAGCTGGGTGACCTGGCCCTCCACCCACACGTCGCCGAGGCGGTTGATCCAGTCGAAGATCTTGCGCGCGACCGTCCGCACCGGCCACGGGTTCTCCGGGCTGGACTTCTCGTCGCTCACTGGTGCTTGAGGTTCGCGATGCGGCGGGTGAGCATGCCGGTGAACTCGGGCCGCGCCGCGTGCGTGCGCTCGTGCGCCAGCAGCTCCTCCAGGTCCTCCGCGGACAACGTCCGCAGCCGGGCCCGGAGCTGCGCCAACGTCAGCTCGTCGTAGTTCGGCAGCACGGCGGGCGGCTCGGCGGCCAGCGCCCGCTCCTCCTCCGCCCACGGGTCCTCGGCGGGCGCGGGCGCCGGCTCCGGCTCGTCCTCGTCGAACGTCGCCCACTCGGGCTCCTGCTCGACGGGGCGCAGCACGGACAGCACCTCGTCACCCTTGATTGCGAGTTCCGTCACCTGCTGCTGCACCCGCATGGACAGGCGCAGGGCCTCGCTGACCACGGTGACCGGGAGCCCCGCGAGTTGCTGCGGCAGCTTCCTGGCCTGCTCGACGGCGGTGACCGCCAGTCCCGCGGCGAGGCGGACGGTCAGCGGCAGTGGCTTCATGCCCTACAGCCTGCCGCAGTCGGCCGTCGGATGCCTACATCCGGCACGCCGTACCCTGGGCACCATGGACAAGCGAGTGCTCCTGGCCAAGCCGCGCGGCTACTGCGCAGGCGTGGACCGTGCCGTCGTGACCGTCGAGAAGGCGCTGGAGCAGTACGGCGCCCCGGTCTACGTGCGCAAGGAGATCGTCCACAACAAGCACGTCGTCGAGACGCTGTCCCGGCGCGGCGCGATCTTCGTCGACGAGACGGACGAGGTGCCCGAGGGCGCGCTCGTGGTGTTCTCGGCGCACGGCGTGTCGCCCGCCGTGCACGAGGAGGCGGCCGACCGCGGTCTGCGGACCATCGACGCCACCTGCCCGCTGGTGACCAAGGTCCACAACGAGGCCAAGCGGTTCGCCCGCGAGGACTACGACATCCTGCTCATCGGCCACGAAGGACACGAGGAGGTCGAGGGCACCTACGGCGAGGCGCCGTCGCACATCCAGCTCGTGGACACCGCCGAGGACGTCGACAAGGTCGTCGTGCGCGATCCGTCCAAGGTGGTCTGGCTCTCGCAGACCACGCTGTCGGTGGACGAGACGATGGTGCGGGTGCGCCAGCTGCAGGAGCGCTTCCCGGACCTCCAGGAGCCCCCGTCGGACGACATCTGCTACGCGACGTCCAACCGGCAGACCGCCGTGAAGACGATGGCGCCCGAGTGCGACCTGGTGCTCGTGGTCGGGTCGAAGAACTCGTCCAACTCGGTGCGGCTGGTCGAGGTCGCGCTGCAGGCGGGCGCGAAGGCGTCGTACCTGGTCGACTACGCCCGCGAGGTCGACGAGGCGTGGCTGGACGGCGTGTCCACGGTCGGCGTGACGTCGGGCGCGTCCGTGCCGGACATCCTGGTGATGGAGCTGCTGGAGTTCCTGGCCGAGCGCGGCTACGGGAACGTCGAGGAGATCACCACGGCGAACGAGAAGATCGCCTTCGCCCTGCCGCGCGAGCTGCGCAAGGACATGGTCCGCTAGTCGGGGTTGCCGCCGCGGGGGACCCGGCGTTCCCGGTCCCCCGGCGGGGAGCAAGCCTTCCGTCGCACCTCCGCCGTCGCACCTCCGCTGGCGCGTGTCGGGCGGTCGCGTGCCCGCCGTCGCGTGTCCGGCCGTCCCGCGCTCGCTGTCGCGTGCCCGGCCGTCCCGTGCCCGGCCTTCCGGCGCACCTCGGCCGTCGTCGCGCACCTCGGCCGTCGTCCCGCACCTCGGCCGTCGCGTGTCCGGCCGCACGCGCCGGAACGGCTTCGCGGGGGTCGCCCCCGGGGGACCCCCGGTTCTCATTTTGCCAGTGGGGTCTGACAATTTCGGGGTGCCGCGGGGTTGAGCTGCGCTGACGGCGTAAGCGGTTGGCGGCGCGGGCGGGGTGGCGTTTGCTGGAGCCATGAGCACCGTGCTGATCGGGGTGGAGAACGTGGCCACCCCCAAGTGGGCCCGTCGACGCGGCGGGACGTCGGTCAGCCTGGGCAAGGCGTTGAAGAGCCTGCCGTCGGCGGTGGCGATGGTGGTCCGGCTCGCCTGGCGCACGTCGCCGAAGCTGACCGTGCTGGCGGGCGTGGTGCACGTGCTGTCCGGCGGCGTCACGGCGTTCGGGCTGCTCGCCACGGCGGACGTGTTCGCGGCCCTGCTGCGGGACGGCCCCACGCCGCAGCGGGTGACCGAGGCGTTGCCCGCGCTGGCGGTGGTGGTCGGGTCGTTCGTGGTGCGGGCGCTGCTCGACACGGCCGTGGCGGCGGTCGAGAGCTCGCTGCGACCGCGGGTCACCCGTGAGGCGAACGACGAGGTCACGGCGGTGCTCGTGCGGGCCTCGCTGCTCGCGTTCGAGGACGCCGACTTCCGCGAGCTGGCCCGTCAGGGCGGGCGGCGCGGCGTCCGGTCGCTGGAGAGCAGCCTGCGGTACCTGGCGGACCTGGTGTCGGGCGGCATCTCGCTGGTGGCGGCGGTGGTGACGGTCGGGCTGCTCAACCCGTGGCTCGCGCCCGCGCTGCTGCTGGCCGCGTTCGCGAACGCCTGGGCGTCGGCGCGGGCGTCGAAGCTGCGGTACGAGCACTTCCTCGACTCGGTGACCCGCAACACCCGGAAGGGCGTCGTGGAGGAGGTCGCCACCGACCGCGACTTCGCGCTGGAACGGCACGCGCTGACGTTGCAGGAACGGCTCCTCGCCGAGCACCGGCGCATCGCCGACAGCCTGGTGCGGGACGAGATCCGGATGGCCCACCGGACGAACCTGGTCCGGCTCACCGGTCGGGCGCTGGCGGGCGTCGGCACGGCGGTCGCGTACGTCGTGCTGGGCGTCCTGCTGCACACCGGCGGGATGGAGCTCGCGCTCGCGGGCACGGCGGTGCTGGCCATGCGCACCGGCTTCTCGTCGCTGGCCACCACGACCCGCGCGGTGAACTCCCTGTACGAGGACTCGTTCTACATCGACTTCTACCGGAAGTTGCTGGTCGAGGGCGCGGAACGGGCGCAGGGCAGCTCACCGGTGAAGGCGCCGGCCGACCCGTCCCGCATCACCCTGACCGACGTCTCCTTCACCTACCCCGGCGCGCCCAAGCCCGCGCTGCGCGACGTGAACCTGACCGTGGCCAGGGGCGAGGTGGTCGCGCTCGTCGGGGAGAACGGGTCGGGCAAGACGACCCTCGGCAAGGTCCTGACCGGCCTGTACCCGGCGTCGGCGGGCACGGTGGCGTGGGACGGCGTGGACCTGGCGACGGCCGACCCGCACTCGGTGCACTCGTCCATCGCGGTCATCGCGCAGGACCCGGCGCAGTGGCCGATGACCGCCCGGCACAACGTGACGGTCGGCCGGTTGGAGCGCGACGACGAGGAGGCGTGGCGGTCGGCGGTGGCGAAGTCCGGCGCGGACGAGGTGCTGGCGTCGCTGCCCGCGGGCGCCGACACCGTGCTGTCGCGGCAGTTCAACGACGGGCAGGACCTGTCCGGCGGCCAGTGGCAGCGGATGGGCATCGCGCGCGGCATCTACCGGGACGCGGCGGTGCTGGTGGCGGACGAGCCGACGGCCGCGCTGGACGCCAAGGCCGAGGCGCGGGTGTTCGCCGGGCTGCGGGAGGCGACGGCCCGCCGCACCACGATCCTCGTCACGCACCGGCTGGCGAACATCCGCAACGCCGACCGGATCGTCGTGCTCGACCAGGGCCGGATCATCGAGCAGGGCACGCACGAGGAGCTGATGGCGTCGCGCGGCCACTACTTCGAGCTGTTCGAACTGCAGGCCGCCGCGTACCGGGGCGGCCTGCTGGCGTCCTGACCGCACCGCGCGGGAGAGCCGCCCCCGGACGCGCGGGGGCGGCCGAGCACCTCCTTCCTCCAGCCAGGAAGAAAGGGGACGGCACTCGGCCGCGTCATTCATCGCGGCAACGCGAAAATCAGTACCACGCTTTGTGGTATGTGTGGTTGTCGGTGCCCTCGACGAAGATGTCGATTCGGTTCGGTCCCCACGAGACGGCGGCGGGGTTGTGCAGGAATACGCCGCCGAGGTTTTCCCACCCGGACCAGGACGACCCGTTCCACCACTTGTGCCAGAGCTGGTTGTCGGTGCCCTTGGCGAAGACGTCGAGCCGGTTCGCCGCCCACGACGCCACCGCCGGCCCGGCCGTGATCACGCCGCCGAGGCCTTCCCAGCCGGACCACGACGAGCCGTTCCACCACTTGTGCCAGAGCTGGTTGTCCGTGCCCTCGACGAACACGTCGATGCGGTTCGGCCCCCACGACACGGCGGCCGGGTTGTCGACGATGACGCCGCCGAGGCTCTCCCAGCCGGACCAGGAGGACCCGTTCCACCACTTGTGCCACAGCGCGGAGTCGGTGCCGCGGACGAACACGTCGAGCCGGTTCGCGGACCACGACGCGACCGCCGGACCTGCGGTGATCACGCCGCCGAGGTCTTCCCAGCCGGACCACGACGAGCCGTTCCACCACTTGTGCCACAGGTGGTTGTCGGTGCCGCGGCCGAAGAGGTCGATGCGGTTGGCGCCCCACGAGACGGCGGCGGGGTTGTCGATGATGACGCCGCCGAGGCTCTCCCAGCCGGACCAGTTCGACCCGTTCCACCACTTGTGCCAGACGGCGGAGTCGGTGCCCCGGACGAAGACGTCGAGGCGGTTGGCCGACCACGACGACACGGCCGGGCCCGCCGTGATCACGCCGCCGAGGTCGCCCCAGTTGGACCATTGTCGGTCCGTCGACCGCTGCTCGGCGGCGGGTTTGCCCGAGGTGTCCGCGGGCGCGGCGGCGGCCACGGTGGCGCCCGTCGAGAACAAGACCAGCAGAACTGCGGTCAACAATCGCGAGAATCTGAGCTGCACCGGATTTCCCTCCATTGCCGGATGCGTGCAAACCAATGCTTTTGGAACGTAGCACGGCCGGGCAATTCCTAATGGTGGAAAATGGGTTCATCCACCCTGGTGGAAGATCTCCGCAAAAATTGTGGTTGCTCGCCGAAATCGGTCACCGGCTGTGATTCGGCGTCCGAACCAATCCGGGAGGACGACCCACGTCAGGGTCGCGACGGGGACTACGCCGTCAGCTCCAGCGACGAGCCCTCGCGCGCCTTGCGGACGCGCAACCGGGTCGGGATGCGCTGCCGCAGCTCCTCCACGTGCGAGACGAGGCCCACGACCCGGCCGCCGGCGCGGAGTTCGTCCAACGTCGTCATGACCAGCTCCAGGGTCTCCGCGTCGAGCGTGCCGAAACCCTCGTCGATGAACAGCGTGTCGAGCACCGCGCCCGCCGCGACCACGTCCGCCAGCCCGAGCGCCAGCGCCAGGGACGCCAGGAACGACTCCCCGCCGGACAACGTCTTCGCCGGCCGCTGCTGCCCCGAGTAGTCGTCCATGACGTCGAGGCCCAGCCCGCCCCGCGTGCCGCGCGGACCGGCCTCGACCGAGTGCACGAACCGGTAGCGGCCCTGGCTCATGCGCTCCAGGCGCGCGCTCGCGGCCACCGCGACCTCTTCCAGCCGCGCCGCCAGGACGTACGTGCGCAGGGTCATGCTCTTCGTGTTCTGGCCCGAGCCGTTGATCACGTCGGTCAGCGCGTCCAGCTCGGCGTACTCGGCCTCCACCGGCTCCAGGCGCTGCCACGCGGCGCGCAGCTGCTCGGCCAGCTCGGTCGCGCGGGCCGACCTGGTGCGGGCGTTCGTGCGCACGGTGGTGGCCGCGGTCGCCCGGTCGCCCGCCAGCCGGAACCGCTCCTCGGTCCCCGTCACGTCGACCTCGTCGTCCGGGTCGACGTCGGGCAGCTCCGTCAGCGTGCTCTCGGCCGCGGTCCGGGTTTTCTCGACGTCCCGGATGCGGGTCTCCAACGCCGCCACCACGTCGTCGGGACGGGCCGCGGCCAGCGCCTCGGCCACGTCGGCGAACCCCGCGCGGGCCGCCAGCCGGGTCAGCTCCACGCGCTGGTCGGCCAGGCGCTCCTCGTGCTCGGCCACGGCCGCGCGCCGCTCGTGCAGGTCCACCAGGGCGTCGGCCAGGTCGGACAGGTGCGCCCGCCGCGCCACCACGTCCGGGAAGTCGCCGCGCGCCTCCTCCAGCCGCGCGCCGCGCTCCGCCACCGCCTCGCCCAGGCCCTCGCGCTGCGCGCCCATCTCGGCGATGTCCCGCTCCAGCCGGCCCTGCCGCTCCTCGGCCCGCCGCACGTCGGCCTCCAGCCGGGCCAGCTCCGCCTGCCGCGCCTCGACCTCCCGCGCCAGCCCGGACACCACGCGGTGCTCGCGCGACAGCTCGTCGGGCGACCGGTCGCCCACCTGCTCGCGCAGCCAGCCGAGCCGCTGCTCCAGCTTGTCCTTCTCGCTCTCGGCGCGGGCCCGCCGCTCGGCCGCCCGCTGCTCCGCCGCGACCGCCGCGTCCTCGTCCGCCGCCGTCACCGAACCCAGCACGGGCTGCGCGGGCGCCGGGTGCTCGGCCGACCCGCACACCGGGCACGCCCGGCCCGCCTTCAGCTTGGCCGCGAGTTCGATCGCCATGCCGTCGAGGCGTTCCCGCCGCACCATCAGCAGGGCGTCGAGCGCGCGCTGGTGCGCGTCCACGGCGACCCGTCGCGCCTCGTCCGCGGCCCGGAACTCCGCCTCCACGCGCGGCAGCTCGGCAGCCGCCGAGGCCAGCCCGGCGACCTGCGCCAGCCGCGCGGCGGCCACCGTCGCGTCCTCCACCGCCGACCTGGCGGCGACCAACCGCGCCGGCACGGTGTCGAACTGCGCCTCCAGCTCGGCCAGCTCCCGCCGCGCGGCGGTGATCTCCTGGTCGAGCCGCGCCACGCGCCGCCGGTCGTCCTCCTGCTTCAACGCCTCCGCGGCCAGCGCCGTCAGCGCGCCGGACTCCTCGCGCAACCGCTCC
>NZ_JBHTLK010000026.1:0-42764 GCF_042678885.1 Saccharothrix hoggarensis | reverse complement strand
ACGACCTCGGCCGCACGGCTCTCCGCCGGGCCGAAGACCAGCGCCACCGGCACGCGTCCCGCGCCACCGAGCCGCGGCGCCGCGCCACCCCGCCCCGCCAACACCCCGACCGGCCGACCCATCACCCCTCCACGTCCTTCACCCGACGTCCCGACGTCCCGACGTCCCGCCGCACCCGCGGTTCACGGCCCGCGGGTCCCGCGCTCGGAACCCGTGCCGCCCGGATCGCGTCCGGCCCGGCACACCACCATCGTGTTGCGGTTGCGGCCGTCCACGCGCTCGTAGTGGAACTCGTCGAGCCCCGCCATGGCGACGTGCAGCCCCAGCCCGCCCGCCGTCCGCTCCGCCGGGTGCGTCGCCAGCACGTGCGACGCGTCGTGGCCGCGCGGGTCGAACGGCGGGGCGCGGTCCTCCGTGCGGACCCAGACGCGGTCGTCGTCCACGCCGCCGCACACGACCAGGACGCCGCGCCCGCCGTAGCCGTGCTCGACGATGTTCGTCGCGATCTCGTCGGCGGCCAGCCGCAGCCGGTAGGCCTGCCCGCGGGTCAGCTCGGCGCACTCGGCGAGGCCGCGCACCAGGTCCGCGACCCGCGGCCCGACCGCGTCCGGTGTGGACACCTCCTCGGTCATGCCCCGGTCGGCTCCTGCATCACCACGCTGCGGTCGAACCCGGTGAGCCGGATCGTCTCCGCGACCTCGGGACGGGCGCCGACCAGCACGATCTCCACCCCGCGGCCGAGCTTCTGGTGCGCGTACACCAGGCTGCGCAGCCCGGCGGACGACAGGTAGGTCAGCTGGTCCATGAGCAGCACCAGCCGGTGCAGCTCCTGCGTCGCCACCTCCTCGATCACCCGGTTGAGGCGGCCCGCCGACTTGGACTCCAGCTCACCGCGCAGCCGGATCGTGGCGATCCCGTCCCACACGTGGCTCTTGGCTTCGAAACTCATCGTCCCTCACTCCTGTAGCGTCGGACGGGAGGTCAGCACCACCACCGACCGCGGTCCCGCCCACAGCCGCGACCGGTCGGCCAACGGCGGTTCCTGCCCCGGTTCGTGCACCACGCCCGCGCCCGTGTCGGCGAACAGGCGCCACTCGACGCCCTCCGGCAACGCCAGCTCCACGCCCTCCCAGTGCGCGTTCGCCGCCACGTACACCCGGTCGTCGCCGAAGCTCACCGAGGCGGCCAGCAGCCTGCTGACCGTCGACCAGTCGGGTTCTCCGGGCGTCGTCCCGTGCCACGTGACGTCCCGGCCGCCGGCCAGGTGCCCGCGCCGGCGCAGCGCCGGGTGGGCGGCGCGGAACGCGATCACCCTGCGGGTGAACTCGAACAGCTCCTCGTTGCGCCGCACCAGGTCCCAGTCGAACCACGACAGCTCGCTGTCGTGGCAGTAGGCGTTGTTGTTGCCGTGCTGGGTGCGGCCGACCTCGTCGCCCGCGAGCAGCATCGGCACGCCCTGGCTGGTGAGCAGGAGCAGCAGCGCGTTGCGCACCTGGCGCTCCCGCAGCGCCAGCACCTCGGGGTCGTCGGTGGGCCCTTCGACACCGCTGTTCCACGAGTGGTTGCCGGGGTCGCCGTCGCGGCCGTCCTCGCCGTTGGCCTCGTTGTGCTTCTCGTTGTACGCCACCAGGTCGGCGAGCGTGAACCCGTCGTGCGAGGTGACGAAGTTGACCGACGCGGCGGGCTCGCGGTCGCCGTACAGGTCGGGCGAGCCGACGAACCGGGTGGCCATCTCCCCCACCACGTCGTCGTCGCCCTTGATGAACCGGCGCAGCGCGTCGCGGTAGCGACCGTTCCACTCGGCGAACCGCCGGTAGCCGGGGAACGTGCCGACCTGGTAGAGGCCCGCCGCGTCCCACGCCTCGGCGATCAGCTTGCAGTCGCGCAGCACCGGGTCGTTGGCCAGCGCCTCCACCAGCGGCGGGTTCGCGAGCACCGCGCCGTCCGGCCCGCGGGACAGGATGGCGGCCAGGTCGAACCGGAAGCCGTCGACGTGGAACTCCGACGCCCAGTACCGCAGGCAGTCCAGCACGAACCCGCGCACCACGGGGTCGTTGCAGTTGACCGTGTTCCCGGTGCCGCTGAAGTTGTGGTACTCGCCGTCCGGGGTGAGCATGTAGAACGTGCGGTTGTCCAGGCCGCGGAACGAGATCGTCGGACCCCACTCGTTGCCCTCGGCGGTGTGGTTGAACACCACGTCGAGGACGACCTCGATGCCCGCCCGGTGCAGTTCCCGCACGAGGGTCTTCAGCTCGTCCACAGGGGACGGTCCGGCGGCGAAGGACGCCTTGGGCGCGAAGAAGCCCACCGTGCTGTAGCCCCAGTAGTTGTACCACCACGTGTCGGTGTCCGGGTCGTGCCGCGAGTTCGTGAACTCGTCGAACTCGAACACCGGCATCAGCTCGACGCAGTTCACGCCCAACCGCTTGAGGTACGGGATCTTCTCCACCAGGCCCGCGTACGTGCCCGGGTTCTCGACACCGGAGTTCGGGTGCCGGGTGAAGCCGCGCACGTGCGCCTCGTAGACGACCAGGTCCTCGTGCGCGATGCCGGGCCGCCGGTCGTCCTGCCAGTCGAACTCGTCCCGCACCACGCGCGAGCGCCACGCGGTCTGCGCGTACCGGACCGGCCGCACGCCCCACTCCTCCGCGCCCGCCAGCGCCTTGGCGTACGGGTCGGCGATCACCACGGTGGGGTCGAACCGGTGCCCGGCGGCCGGGTCGAACGGCCCGTCCACGCGGTAGCCGTAGTCGACGTCGTCGGCGTCGACGCCGAGCACCGTCATCGCCCACGCGCCGCCGACCCGGAAGTCCTCCGGGAACGGCAGCTCGGCCAGCACCTCCGCGTCACCGCGGCGGAACAGCACCAGCGTGACCGCGGTGGCGTGGTTGGACGACACGGCGAAGTTCACGCCGCCGGGGACGGGGGTCGCGCCGAACGGCAGCTGCCGCCCGGCGCGCACCTCGAAGCCGGCGACCCAGCGGGTCGAGAGGTCGGCGGTCACCGCTCACCCCTCGGCGGGCGCCAGGTGGGCCCGCACGGTCAGGTCGTGGTCGGAGTCGGGCAGGTTCACCGTCATCGCGACCGGGTCGAAGTCGGCGTACGGCCGACCGTCGACCTCGACCCACTCCAGGCGGGCGGACCCCGGCGGCAGCGCGTCCGGCGCGACCCGCAGCACGCGGTCCTTGAACCCGTCGGCGCGCGGCTTGAACCACAGCGACAGCGGTCCGCCGCCGAGCAGCAGCCGGCCGTACACGGTGGCCAGGAACGCCAGCTCCGCCGCGTGGTACATGGACATCGAGTGGCTGCCCTTCAGCCGCTCGGTGCCCAGCAGGTACGGGTGGCCGTCGGCGAGGACGTTGAAGTACACGCCGCCCTCGTCGTGGTCGAGGAAGAACGCGTTGTAGAACGCCTGAGCCTCGCGGCCGTGCTTCAGGAACTCCTGGTCGCCGGTGGTGCCGGCGAGGATCAGGTACGCCAGGATGGCCTGCTCCTGCTGCCACCACGCCTTGCGGTCGTGCCACACCAGCCGGTGCCGGTCCTGGCCGACGCCCAGCACCCGCTGCACCACGTCGTACCAGCCGCCGCGCTGCCGGTCGGCGCCGAACGCGGGCAGCGACCGGGCGATCCGGTCGGCCAGCACCGAGTACGACTCCTTCGACTTGATCGAGTTCATCCGGGTCAGGTTCCACGCGATCTTCATGTTGTGGCCGACGACCGCGCGGTCCTGCTGCCAGCCGTGGGAGCGGTCGGGCGACCAGTCGCCGTGGAACCGCTCCTGCACGAACGGGCTCGTGGCGTCCGGGAAGTGGTCGACGATCAGGTCGAACGTCTCCTCCAGCATCCGCGCGTGCCGCTCCTCGCCGGTGGCCAGGTACAGGTTGATCAGGTACGCGGGCGCGTGGTCGCCGATCGAGTTCCAGTTCTTGCGCGACCGGTTCGGCCCGAGCGACTCGTGGTGCGGGCTGAGCAGGATCGGGTCGATGTGCGAGTAGTAGCCGCCGCGCACCGGGTCCTTGAAGAACCGCTCGAACAGCCGCAGCGTGCCGTCGATGTCGGACGCGATGCGCGGGTCGCCGGTGATCCGGTACGTCTGCGTCGGCCCCACCAGGGCGTAGATCTGCTCGTAGGCGGGGATGGACTGCGAGTCGTCGCTGAACTCCGACGCGAAGCAGCGCGACTGGATGCCGTCGCGCACGTCGATGCCGTGGTACCAGTAGACGACGTTCTCGTCGCGGTCCACGAACCGCATGTTGTCCCGCAGGTACTCGGTGCCGCGCTCGGCGACGCCGAGGAAGTCCTCGTCGCCGGTGAGCATGTAGGCGCTGGCCATGCCGTACACGAGCCGGGAGACCGTGTCGGTCTCCTGCACGTGGTCGTCGGCCTTGTCGCCGCCCAGCCGCAGGATGGTGCGGTAGTCGGCGAAGTCCACCGGGTTCTTCGAGCCGAACTGGGCGTGCCGGTAGAACTTGGCCAGCTCGGCGAGCTGCCGCGGCCACCAGTCGGTCTCCTCGAACCGGTAGGCGTCCCCCGGCCCGACCAGCACGACCCGCTTCGCGTCGAACGTCGTGTCGCCCCGCTCGGGGTAGAACAGCCCGTACACGAACACGTGCCGTCCCGGCCGGAGCAGGTCGATCATCGGCTCCGTCACCGAGACGGGCTGCTCGCCGAGGTTGCGGATCATCTCCGCGTAGGTGTCACGGGTGACCTTCGCCCGCACCGGGCGGCCGTCGCTGGTGCGCAGGTCGAGCGCGCCGCGGGTGGGGTCGTACCCGACGACGTACCCGGCGACCAGGTCGGAGAACACGAAGTCCACGTTGTTGTCAGCGACCATCGGTCGTCCCATCTGTGGTCAAGTGCCGCCGCCTCGCGGACGGCGGGCTCGGTCGCCTGGAAGTCGGTCGTCCGAGGCTCCTCCCCTGCCGATCGACGGACGTGATCGACGGGAAGGAGCCTCGGACGACCGGCGCGACCTCGCGGTGGTCGGGTGGGCGTCGTTCCAGCACAAGGACTGTCGTCCGCGCTAGGCCCTGTCCTCGGCGGCGTGGCGCGGGGAGGGGGTCATGCCGATCCCCCTGAGCATCCGTTGCCTGCTGCGCATGCTGCCCACCGGAGTGCGGGCCGCGATGAGGTCGATCAGGGTGCGCGCGAACAGGTGGGCGGCGTCGGCGCTGCGGCCGGTGACGAGGTCGCCGTCCACCACCACGTCCTGGTCGGTGTAGACGGCGCCCATGTTGCGGACGTCCCCGATCAGGTTGTTGTGGCAGGTGACCCGGCGACCGGCCACCACCTCAGGGATCGGCGCCACGAGCCACATGCCGTGGCAGATGATCCCCTTGAGCACGCCCGGCGTGGCGAACGCGCGTTCCAGCAGCCGCACCGCGGGCGCCTTGGCGTTGACGTCCTCGCTGTAGCGCAGCCGGTCCGACACCATGCCCGAGGGCACGATGATCGCGTCGTACGTGCGCAGCTTGGCGTCGTCCACCGCCTCCAGGTCGCCGTCGACCGTCATCGGCACCTGGTACTCGTGACCGGTGAAGGTGATCGACTCCTGACCCCACAGCCGGGTCAGGTACTCGATCGTGGCGCCCTCCTCGGCGAACCTCCGCTCGTAGTAGGCGATCTCCGGCTCGACGTAGTCGGTCTCCATCAGGATCGCGATGGTGCGGCCGGACAGCTGGCCGTTCTCGCGACGCGGGAGAGTAGGCATCGTTCCCCCGCTACTTGGTGACCAGGTCGATCAGGAACGGACCGGTGGCGGTGAGCATGCGGCGCACCGCGCCCGCCACCTGGCTCGGCTTCTCCACCCGCATGCCGTCCACGCCGAGGGCGCGGGCCAGCTCCACGAACCCGATCTCCGGCCGGCCCAGGTCGAACCCGGACGGGTACTCGTGCCGGTCGATGCCGCGTTCCCGCCAGTACTGCTCGATGTTGAGGTCCAGCAGCTCGTAGCGGTGGTTGTTGCAGATGACGAACTTGGCGTTGACGCCTTCCCGGGCCGCCGTCCACAGCGCCTGGATGGTGTACATGCTGCCGCCGTCGCCGGTGAAGCCGATGACCTCGGCGTCCGGCCGCGCCATCTTCGCGCCGATGGCGCCGGGGATGCCGATGCCGAGCGACCCGCCGCGGGTGGAGAAGTAGTTGCCCGCCACCCGCGGCGGCAGGTACTTCGTCAGGCCGGGCGAGGCGGTGAGGGCCTCGTCGAAGATGACGAGGTCGCTGCCGCCCTGCTCGGCGAGCTCCGCCGCGAACAGCTCCATCATCGGCGCGTTGTGCTCCGGCCGCGGCCTGCGCCAGACGGCGGAGGAGCGGGCCGTGGGCCTGCGGCCGGCGGCGAAGAGCCGTTCGGCCAGGGCCGCCAGGGTGTGCTTCGGGTCCGCGGCCAGGGCCACGTCCACCGGGTGGTTCTTGGCGATCTCGTAGGTGTCCAGGTCGACGTGGACGATCTTGGCGTCGGCCCGGAACGGGTTGTGCAGGCTGGGGAACACCTCGGGGAACACGTACGTGCCGACGATCAGCACCGCGTCCGCGTCGGCGACCTGCCGCTCGCTGTTGGCGCCGAACATGTGCCCCAGCTGCCCCTGCCACAGCGGGTGCGTGTTGTCCATGTTCAGCTCGGACGAGTCCAGGCCCCACACCGGCGCGTCGAGCAGCTCCGCGACGCGGGTCAGCTCCTCCTGCGCGCCGGACACCGACACGCCGTCACCCATGAGGATCAAGGGGTGGTACGCGCCGGTCAGCGCGGCGGTCGCCCTGTCCAGATCACTCGGGACAGGGACGACCGCCTGGCTGGGGATCGTGCTGGGACGCACGGGTTCGGTGTTCTCCGCGTCGAGCACGTCCATCGGCAGCGCCACGAAGACCGGGCCGCGCGGGGCGGTCATGGCGGTCTTCACGGCGCGGCGCAGCGTGCGCAGCAGCGACGACGGGTGGGTGACGCGGGTGGCCCACTTGGTCACCGGCTTCGCCATGGCGACGAGGTCGGTGGCCATCTGCGAGTCCATCGCGTCGTACCGCACCCCGGCCTCGCCCGCGATGACCACCAGCGGTGAATGACCGCGCATGGCCTGGTACAGCATGCCGACGCCGTTGCCGAGCCCCACCCCGGTGTGCAGCTGGACCAGTGCGGGGCCCGCCGTGGCCCTGGCGTAGCCGTCGGCCATCGCGATGGCGACGGTCTCCTGCAACGCCAGCACGTACTCGAATCCCGGCACGCCCTCCAGGATGTCCAGGAAACCCTCTTCCACGGTTCCCGGATTCCCGAACATCCGGGTAAAGCCATCGGCGACGAACTGCTCGAAGATGGCTACCTTTCCCGGCCTTGCGGTCATGACCGATTTCCTTCCCGGTTCGTATGGGCTAGCGGATCACCAACCGAATCGGCGCAGACCCGATTCGAGGACTTCGACGAGCTTTTCGCCGGCCGGGAACGAGTCCGGCGTGGAGCGGGCGGTGATGAACGGGTAGTCCACGATCACCGAGACTTCCTTGCCGACGTTGCCGTGGTAGGCGCCGTCGGGGCCGGTCGCGTCGCGCAGGATGTACTCCAGCGGGTACGGCGGCGGGCCCATGTTGAAGTCGACGCCGATGAAGCCGGTGCCGTCCTTGTAGTCGTACTCCTTGCAGTGGCCCGTGACGTGCTTGCCCCAGATGATCGACTTGCGGTCCTCCCAGTCGCGGGCGAACGCCAGCGGCGCGACGCCGTAGCACTCGCCGACGATGGGCTTGTCGGCGCGCAGGAACGCGAGGATCAGCTCGTGCAGGCGCTCGTTGTTGGCCAGGTCCACGATCGGGCCCGAGCCGCCGACGATCACCATCGCGTCGAACTGCTTGATGTCGTCGTCGAGGTTGCCCAGCTCGCGGTTGTAGGCCTCGATCTTGCGCAGGAAGTCCGACTCGCTGAAGTACGGGCGCTCGGGGATCCACTCGGCGAGGCTGATGGGGTTGTCGAGCCGGGACGACTCGTCCAGCTCCTTGGCCGCCACCGCGACCTCCGGCGTGGTCACCGACCGGCCCAGGGGCGGGTCGATGTAGCCGGGGTCGAGGCTCGGCGGCAGGGCTCGGGCCCGCGCGCCCGTGGGCGTCGCGAAGACCGACTGGTAGCCCTGCTCGTCGAACGTGGCGACCGGGCCGAGCAGTTCCTCGCCCCAGTAACCGTATTCCGAGAGGACGATCAGAATCTTCTTCGTCATCGTTTCTCCGTGGCTGGTGTCGACAGGCTGCGGTGAATTCGCCTGCCGAGGGCAAGTTGACCAGCGCGACCCCGTGACAACAAGGAACGCGGTGGCCTGCGGCGTCACTCCGTGCAGTGCGCCCGGAAGTTAACGCGAAACCGCGGCCGGACGGCGCCCGCATACTTCGTCATCTCGCCGCCCCGACCCGTCATTGTCGCTGGTCACGAACTTTCCGAACCGATCGAGCAGTGCCCGGCGCCGTTCTCCCGGTGCGGCATCCTTTTGTTTGATCCACCGAGAAAGGACGGCAGCAATGTCCGGCCGAATCTATGTCGAAGATGTGACGCCGGTGGTCGCCGCAGGACGTTATCCCGCGAAAGCAGTCGTGGGAGAGCACGTCCCGGTGACCGCGGCGATCTGGCGAGAAGGGCACGACGCCGCGGGCGCGACCGTCGTCTGGCGCGGTCCCGGCGACCGGCAGGCGCGGCACACCCGGATGGACCTGGTCGACCCCGGCGCCGACCGCTGGGCGGCCGCGATAGCCCCGGACGTGCCCGGCGCGTGGACGTTCCGCGTGGACGCCTGGTCGGACCCGTGGGCCACGTGGGCGCACGCGGTGCGGGCCAAGCTCGACGCCGGGCAGGGCCCGGAGGAGCTGGCGAACGACCTGGCCGCCGGGGTCGCCCTGCTGCGACGGGCGACCCTGCTGAAACGGCCCCGAGAGGAGCGCACCGCGCTGCTGGAGGCGGCCCGCGCGCTGGCGGACCCGTCGCTGCCGCCCGGCCGGCGCGGCGCCGCCGCGCTGGCCGACGACGTGGCGCGGGGCATGCGGGAACGCCCGGTGCGCGACCTGGTCAGCCGCGGCGACACCCACCAGCTGTGGGTGGACCGCACCCGCGCCGTGTTCGGCTCCTGGTACGAGTTCTTCCCCCGCTCCACCGGGGGGTGGGACGCGGACGGCAAGCCCGTGCACGGCACCCTCGCCACCGCCGCCGACGCGCTCGAACGCGTCGCCCGGATGAAGTTCGACGTGGTGTACCTGCCGCCGATCCACCCGATCGGCGAGGTCAACCGCAAGGGCCGCAACAACTCCCTCACCGCCGAGCCCGGCGACGTCGGCTCGCCGTGGGCGATCGGCTCGCGCGACGGCGGCCACGACGCCGTCCACCCCGAGCTGGGCACGCTGGTCGACTTCAAGGCGTTCGCGGACCGGGCGCACGAGCTGGGGCTGGAGATCGCGCTGGACCTGGCCCTCCAGTGCGCGCCGGACCACCCGTGGGTCGCCGAGCACCCCGAGTGGTTCACCACCCTGGCCGACGGCACCATCGCCTACGCCGAGAACCCGCCCAAGAAGTACCAGGACATCTACCCGCTGAACTTCGACAACGACCCCGAGGGGTTGCGCGCGGAGATCCTGCGGATCGTCCTGCACTGGGTCGGGTACGGGGTGCGGATCTTCCGGGTCGACAACCCGCACACCAAGCCGCCGGACTTCTGGCACTGGCTGATCTGGAAGGTCAAGCACGACCACCCGGACGTGCTGTTCCTCGCCGAGGCGTTCACCCGGCCGGCGAGGCTGTACGGGCTCGCCCGCCTGGGCTTCGACCAGAGCTACACCTACTTCACCTGGCGCGACACGAAGGCCGAGCTGACCGAGTTCGGCACGGAGATCGCCGCCCACGGCCACGAGGCCCGCCCCAACCTGTTCGTGACCACGCCGGACATCCTGCCGACGAGCCTTCAACTCGGTCTGCCCGCGATGTCCGCGCTGCGCGCGACCCTGGCCGCGACCCTCGCCCCGACGTGGGGCGTCTACTCCGGCTTCGAGCTGCACGAGCACGAGCCGCTGCGCGAAGGCGGCGAGGAGTTCCTCGACTCGGAGAAGTACGAGCTGCGGCCCCGCGACTTCGAGGGCGCCCTCAGGGAGGGACGTTCCCTCGAACCGTGGCTGACCAGGCTCAACGAGCTGCGCCGCGCCCACCCGGCGTTGCGGCAGCTGCGCGAGCTGCGCTTCCACGACGTCGACAACGACGCCCTGATCGCCTACTCGAAGACCGACCCGGCCACCGGCGACACCGTCGTGTGCGTCGTGACCCTCGACCCGCACCGGCCCCAGGAGGGCACGTTGCGGCTCGACCTCGCCGCCCTCGGCCTGGACGAGCAGTTCACCGCCCACGACGAGGTCAGCGGCCAGACCTGGCGCTGGGGCCGCGAGAACTACGTCCGGCTCGACCCCGCGGTCGCCGTGGCCCACATCGTCGACGTCGGTCACCCCGCACGTCGCAGCGAAGGAGCGTGACACCCATGTCCCTGTCAGACGACCCCGGCACCGCGGACTGGTTCAAGCGCGCGGTCTTCTACGAAGTGCTGGTCAGCGCGTTCGCCGACGCCAACGGCGACGGCATCGGCGACCTGGCGGGCCTGGAGTCCAAGCTGGACTACCTGGAGTGGCTCGGCGTGGACTGCCTCTGGCTGCCGCCGTTCTACGCCTCGCCGATGAACGACGGCGGCTACGACATCAGCGACTTCCGCGCCGTGCGGCCCGAGTTCGGCGACCTCGCCGACTTCGTGCGCCTGCTCGACTCGGCGCACCGGCGCGGCATGAAGGTCATCACCGACCTCGTCATGAACCACACCTCCTCGGCGCACCCGTGGTTCCAGGAGTCGCGGCGCGACCCCGACGGCCCGTTCGGCGACTTCTACGTGTGGAGCGACACCGACCAGCGCTACGACGAGACGCGGATCATCTTCGTCGACACCGAGAAGTCCAACTGGACCTGGGACCCCGAGCGCGGCCAGTTCTACTGGCACCGGTTCTTCTCCCACCAGCCCGACCTGAACTACGACAACCCGGCCGTGCGCAGCGCCATGATCGACGTGCTGCGGTTCTGGCTCGACCTCGGCATCGACGGGTTCCGCCTCGACGCCGTGCCGTACCTGTTCGAACGCGACGGCACGAACAACGAGAACCTGCCCGAGACGCACGACTTCCTCAAGTTCGTGCGCAAGGTCGTCGACGACGAGTACCCCGGCCGGGTCCTGCTCGCCGAGGCCAACCAGTGGCCCGCCGACGTGGCCCACTACTTCGGCGACCCGGACGTGGGCGGCGACGAGTGCCACATGGCGTTCCACTTCCCGCTCATGCCGCGCCTGTTCATGGCCCTGCGCAAGGAGTCGGCGCTGCCGGTGTCCGAGATCCTGGCCCGCACCCCCGACATCCCGGACAACGCGCAGTGGGGCATCTTCCTGCGCAACCACGACGAGCTGACGCTCGAGATGGTGTCCGACGAAGAACGCGAGTACATGTACGAGCAGTACGCGCCGGAACCGCGCATGAAGGCCAACGTCGGCATCAGGCGCCGCCTCGCGCCCCTGCTCGGCAACGACCGCGCCCGGCACGAGCTCCTCACCGCCATCCTGCTGTCCATGCCCGGCTCCCCCGTCCTCTACTACGGCGACGAGATCGGCATGGGCGACAACATCTGGCTGCCCGACCGCGACGGCGTGCGCACCCCGATGCAGTGGACGCCCGACCGCAACGCCGGGTTCTCCACCGCCGACCCCGGCCGGCTGTGCCTGCCGGTCGTCAGCGACAAGGTCTACGGCTACCAGGCCGTCAACGTCGAGGCGCAGTTCCCCGTCGAGGCGTCCCTGCTCAACTGGACCCGCGGCATGCTCGCCGTCCGCCGCGAGCACCCGGCGTTCGGCCTCGGCACGTTCGCCGAAGCCGACGTGTCGAACACCGCCACCTTCGCGTACCTGCGCCGGCACGGGGACGAGACGTTGTTGTGCGTCTTCAACTTCTCCCGCCACCCGCAGCCCGTCGACGTCAAGCTCCCCGGCCTCGACGGCGCCGTCCCGGTCGAGCTGACCGGCGGCGTGCGGTTCCCCGCGATCTCGGGCGAGCGCTACCAGCTCACCCTCCCCGGCCACGGCTACTACTGGTTCCGACTCGAAGGCGGTGTGTCATGACGACCGCGGTGGACACCCTGACCGACGCGCTCACCCGCTGGCTGCCCCGGCAGCGCTGGTACGCCGCCAAGGACCGGACCCCGGACCTGGTGCACGTCGACCGCGTCACCACCCTCCTCGACGGCGACCCGACGCTCCTCCACGTCCTCGTCTCCGTCGACGGCGAGCGCTACCAGCTCCTACTCGGCAGGCGCGCGTCGTTGCCCGCGGCCCTCGCCGACGCCGCCATCCTCGACACCCCCGACGGCGTCGTCTACGCCGCCACCCACGACGGCGAGCTGATGTCCCGGCTCCTCGGGCGCCTCCACGGCGCCGTCGACGGGCCGGTGTTCGAACCCGAACCCGGCGCGCGGATCGCGTTCGACCTGCCCGCCCGCGTCGTCGGCGTCGAGCAGAGCAACACGTCGCTGATCTTCGGCGACCGGTACATCCTCAAGCTGTTCCGCCGCGTCCTGCCCGGCGCGCACCCGGACGTGGAGCTCCACCGCGCCCTGCACTCCGTCGGCGCGCGGCACGTCGCCCGGATGCTCGGCACGATCACCACCCGCGTCGACGGCGTCCCGGCCGCCCTCGGCATCCTGCAGGAGTTCCTGCCCGACGCCCAGGACGGCTGGACCCTCGCCACCACCGACCGCGCCGCGTTCGGCGACGAGGCCACCGCGCTCGGCCGCGCCCTCGCCACCGTGCACACCGCGCTCGCCTGCGCGTTCGGGCCGCGCAACATCGCCGTCAACGACCTGTCCGACACCGCCGACCGGCTGCGCCGGTGGTTCGCCGCCCTGGCCGACGTCATCCCCGAGCTCGCGCCGCACGGACCGGCCCTGCGCGCCGCGTACGACCGCCTCCGCGACGCCCGCGGCCCGTTCACGCTGCAACGCGTCCACGGCGACCTGCACCTGGGGCAGGCGCTGCGCGCGGGCGGCCGGTGGACGTTGATCGACTTCGAGGGCGAGCCCGGCCGGCCGCTCGCCGAGCGCAACGCGGCCCGCCACCCGTTGCAGGACGTCGCCACCATGCTGCGCTCCTTCGACTACGCGGCGCACCACGGCGGCGCGTCCGACACCGCCTGGGCGCAGCGGATGCGCGACGCGTTCTGCGCGGGTTACGCCGAGGTCCTCGCCGACCCGCGCGACCAGCCCGTGCTGCTGCACGCCTTCGAGCTGGACAAGGCCGTCTACGAGGTCGCCTACGAGCGGGCCCACCGGCCGGACTGGGTCGGCATCCCGCTCGGCGCGATCACCCGCATCCTCGGGACGGCGTCATGACCGCCGTGCTGCCGGCCCGCGACGAGCTCGACCGCCTGCTGGTCGGTGACCACCGCGACCCGCACGCCGTGCTCGGCGCGCACCCGGCCGGACCGGACACCGTCGTCCGCACCGTGCAGCCCGGCGCGCACGCCGTCGCGGTCGTCGCCGACGGCGTGCGGCACGACCTCGCCGACCTGGGCCACGGGCTGTTCGCGGGCACCGTCCCCGGTCGGGTCACGGCCTACCGGTTCGAAGTCGAGCGCGACTACGAACTCCGCGTGGTCGAGGACCCGTACGCGTGTCAGCCGACCGTGTCACCCGCCGACCTCGACCTCATCGCTCGAGGCAGGCACCCCCGCCTGTGGGACGTGCTCGGCGCGCACCCGCGCGACCGCGGCGTCGCCTTCGCCGTCTGGGCGCCCAACGCCCGCGGCGTCCGCGTCGCCGGCGACTTCGACGCGTGGGCCGGCCGCGGCACCCCCATGCGCCACCTCGGCGCGGGCGTCTGGGAGCTGTTCGTCCCCGGCGTCCGGCCGGGGTGCCGCTACAAGTTCCGCGTCCTCGGCGCGGACGGGAACTGGCACGAGCACGCCGACCCGCTGGCGTTCGCGACCGAGGTCCCGCCCGCCACGGCGTCCGTCGTCACGACCTCGACCCACCGGTGGCGCGACGGCGACTGGCTCGCCCGCCGCGACGCCACCGACTGGCAGCGGGCGCCGATCAGCATCTACGAGGTGCACCTCGGCTCGTGGCGCGTCGGCCTCTCTTACCAGGACCTCGCCGTCGAGCTGGGCGACTACGCGCAGGAGATGGGCTTCACCCACGTGGAGCTGCTGCCCGCCACCGAGCACCCGTTCGGCGGGTCCTGGGGCTACCAGGCCACCTCCTACTACGCGCCGACGTCCCGGTTCGGCACGCCGGACGACTTCCGGTTCCTGGTCGACCACCTGCACTCCCTCGGCATCGGCGTCATCCTCGACTGGGTGCCGGCCCACTTCCCCCGCGACGCGTGGGCGCTGGCCCGCTTCGACGGCGCGCCGCTCTACGAGCACCCCGACCCGCGCCGGGGCGAACACCCCGACTGGGGCACGCTCGTGTTCGACCTGGGCCGGCCCGAGGTGCGCAACTTCCTGGTCTCGTCGGCCCTCTACTGGCTGACCGAGTTCCACCTGGACGGGCTGCGCGTCGACGCCGTCGCCTCGATGCTCTACCTCGACTACTCCCGGCCGCCCGGCGAGTGGCTGCCCAACGAGCACGGCGGGCGGGAGAACCTGGAGGCCGTGGCGTTCCTGCGCGAGCTGAACGAGACCGTGCCGCCGGGCGTCCTGGTGTTCGCCGAGGAGTCCACCACCTGGCCCGGGGTGACCAGCGAGGACGGCCTGAAGTTCGACTTCAAGTGGAACATGGGCTGGATGCACGACACCCTGCGCTACCTGGGCGTCGATCCCATCGAGCGCGTCCACCACCACGGCGGGATCACCCACTCGATCGAGTACGCGTGGAGTGAGCGCTACCTCCTGCCGCTGTCCCACGACGAGGTGGTGCACGGCAAGGGCTCGCTGTGGCAGCGCATGCCCGGCGACGACCACCGCAAGGCCGCGGGCGTCCGCGCCCTGCTCGCCTACCAGTGGTCGCACCCCGGCAAGAAGCTGCTGTTCATGGGCGGCGAGTTCGGCCAGCCGTGGGAGTGGGACGCCGACGACTCGCTGGCCTGGTGGCTGCTCGCCGAGCACGGCGGCATGAACTACCACCGCGGCGTCCAGCGGATGGTCGCCGACCTCAACGAGGTCTACCGGCGCGAACCCGCCCTGCACACGCTCGACGGGACGCCGGAGGGGTTCTCGTGGCTCCGCGCCGACGACGCCGCGAACAACGTGATCGCGTTCCGGCGGCACGGCGCGGACGGCTCGGAACTGGTGTGCGTGGTCAACTTCGCGGGCGTGGCGCACCACGACTACCGGCTGGGCCTGCCGCGCGCGGGCCGCTGGCAGGAGGTGCTGAACACCGACCTGCCGGACTACGGCGGATCGGGCGTGGTCAACGGCGCGGTGACGGCGGACGGCGTCCCGATGGACGGCCAGCCGGCCTCGGCGGCGTTGCGGCTGCCCGCGGGCGGGGTGGTCTGGCTGTCGCCGGCGTGAGCGAAAGGGGCCTGGCCTGCGCGGACCGGGCCCCTTTCGGGTGGCGTCGATCGTTTTCCCAACCCTGGCCGCACCTCGCCCCGAACACGCGTGTAACTTCCGTCCAAACGGGGTAGAGGATCTTCCATGAGCAGCACACCTATCTACGACGAGCTGGCGGCCATCCTGCTCGCCGACCACCCTGGCACGGCCGACGCGGCCGCCTCGGGGAAGCAGAACGCCGAGCCCTCGGACGAGGGCTCCAAGCAGGTCCGCACCGGTGGCAGAAGGCGCAAGCCCGAACCGGACGCCTGATCTTTAAGTTAACACTGAAACAATAGAGTGCACTACGAGTCGAACGCGTGTTCGATTCTCGGGTTATGCTGCCCTCATGCAGGTGTCGCTGTTCGACGACGGCGCGGAGCCGCCCGGCCTGCGCCCGCTGACCTCCGTGCGGCGGACGGTGCTGGGCGACGGCGCGTGGGTCGACGTGCTCCCCGGCTGGCTCACCGGCGCGGACGCGGTGTTCCGCAGGCTCGTCGACGAGGTGCCGTGGCGCGCCGAGCGCCGGCAGATGTACGAGCGCGTGGTCGACGTGCCGAGGCTGCTCTGCTTCTACGACGAGGACGCGCCGCTGCCGGACCCGGTGCTGACGCGCGCCCGCGCGGAGCTGACCGCGTGGTACGGCGAGGAGCTGGGCGAACCGTTCCGCACGGCCGGGCTCTGCTACTACCGGGACGGCCGGGACTCCGTGGCGTGGCACGGTGACACGATCGGGCGAGGCTCCACCGAGGACACGATGGTCGCCATCGTGTCCGTCGGCACGCCCCGCGCGCTGGCCCTGCGCCCGCGCGGCGGCGGCGGCGCGACCGTGCGGTACGCGCTGGGCCACGGCGACCTGATCGTCATGGGTGGCTCATGCCAGCGGACGTGGGAGCACGCCGTGCCCAAGGCGTCCCGCGCGGTCGGACCGCGGATCAGCGTCCAGTTCCGGCCTCGCGGCGTGCGCTGACGCCCGCGGACGGGAACCGGACGGAGCGACCGAAACCGGACCCCGTATTCCACCCCGTTCGGCCCAACGCCGCGTCGTCGCAGGTAGTGCGCCGGATTCTGGTCCTTGAACACCTCGACCGCCGTCACTACGCTCCGCCTGGGAGCGCTCCCAGAGCACGTTGCGAACATCCTCAAAGGAGAGCGGTATGCGGCAACGGAGATCGATCTTCGGCGCCCTGCTGACGGCCGCGGTGGCCGTCAGCGGAGTCGTCGCGGTCGCCACGGCGGGACAGGTCACGGCGGCCCCGGCAGGCGGTTACCTGCACACCGCGGGCAACAAGATCGTGGACAGCACCGGCGCGACGGTCCGGCTGACCGGCATCAACTGGTTCGGCATGGAGACCGACAACAAGACCTTCCACGGGCTGTGGTCCAACCGCTCGTGGAAGCAGCAGCTCGACCAGATGGCCCAGCTCGGGTACAACACGCTCCGCGTGCCCTTCTCCAACGACGCGCTCAAGCCCGGTGCGACGGCCTCCGGGGTCAACGATTACGTCAACCCCGACCTGACCGGCCTGTCCCCGTTGCAGATCCTGGACAAGGTCGTCGACTACGCGGGTCAGAAGGGGATGCGGATCATCCTCGACCGGCACCGCCCGACCAGCGCCGGGCAGTCCGCGCTCTGGTACACCGCGACCGTCCCGGAGAGCACCTGGATCAACGACTGGAAGATGCTGGCCGAGCGGTACAAGGGCAACACCACCGTCATCGGCGCCGACCTGCACAACGAGCCGCACGCCGAGGGCACCAACCCCAACGCCACCGGCGCGTGCTGGGGCTGCGGCGTGGTGGAGCGCGACTGGCGGCTGGCCGCCGAGCGCGCGGGCAACGCCATCCTGTCCGTGCAGCCGAACTGGCTGATCTTCGTCGAGGGCGTGAGCTGCCCGAGCGGCGGTCTGTCCGACACCTGGGACAACGACCCGTCCAACGACGAGGACTGCGGCTGGTGGGGCGGCAACCTGTCCAAGGCGGGCCAGTTCCCGGTGCGGCTGAGCGTGCCGAACCGGCTGGTCTACTCGCCGCACGAGTACGCGACCTCGGTGTTCGAGCAGAAGTGGTTCAACGCGCCGGACTTCCCGGCGAACATGCCCGCGATCTGGGACAAGTACTGGGGCTACCTCTACAAGAGCGGCACCGCGCCGCTGATGATGGGCGAGTTCGGCTCGACGCTGGCCAACCCGAAGGACAAGGTGTGGCTGGAGAACCTGATGGCCTACACCGGCAAGGGCGTGGACGGCATCTCGTTCACCTACTGGTCGTGGAACCCGAACTCCGGTGACACGGGCGGCATCGTCGGCGACGACTGGACCACGGTCAACCAGGCCAAGCAGTCGATCCTCCAGCCGTACCTGATCCCGCCGACGGGCGGTGGGACGACGACTACCACCACTACGACCACCACCACGACGTCCAACGGCAACGGCTCGGGCGCGTGCAAGGCGGTGTGGCGGCAGGACAACGCCTGGCAGGGCGGCTTCCAGGGCTCGCTGACGGTGACCAACAGCGCCACCGCCGCGGCCAACCCGTGGAAGGTCGTGTTCACCCTGCCCGCGGGCGTGACCATCGGCAGCGGGTGGAACGGCACGTTCAGCCAGAGCGGCACCACCGTGACGGTGACCGCGCCGTCCTACGCGCCGTCGCTGGCGCCGGGCGCGTCGGTGTCGCTCGGGTTCACCGCCAACGGCACGGCGAGCGCGCCGTCCGGCGTGACGCTGGGCGGGGCGGCCTGCACGGCCTGAGGTAGGGCCACCGGGGGCCGCGGCGACACCGCCGCGGCCCCCGTCGCACGAGCGCCGCCGCCATGATCGACCCTCAGTTTCCCGGTGGTACGTTCAGGCCGGGGAGCTTGATCGTGACGCGGACGTCCCGGCCCACGACCGGTGTGCGGCGGAACGCGCACGTCGGACGGGGGGTTCGGGTGAAGGCGTTCCAGGCGGTCGTGGTGGTGCTCGGCGTGTTCATGGTCGGCACCGGGTTGGCGGAGGTGGCGATCGGGCCGTCCCTGTTGCCGGGCACCCCGGCGGCGGCGCCCACGCTGGACAGCAACTACCGGTTCTTCGCCGCGATGTGGCTGGCGATGGGCGTGGCGATGCTGTCGGTGGCGCGCCGGGTCCGGGAGTCCACGACGGTGTTGCGGTTCGTCTGCGCCGCCGTGTTCGTCGGCGGTCTGGCGCGGGTCGTGTCGTGGGTGGCCGAGGGCACGCCCCACCCGATGATGCTGGTGCTGCTGGCGATCGAGTTCACCGTCCCGCCGGTCCTGGTGCTCTGGCAGCGACGTTGGGCCGCGTGACGACGGCTTCCGGCGCCACGCGCTCGCCGCAGCAGTCGCACACCATCCGCGTCCCGACGGAACCGCCGCAGCCCGCGTGCTCCACCAGGGTCGGCGGGCCGGACGGGGTCGGCACGTGCCGGTCGCCCCACGCCATGAGCGCCAGGATGACCGGCGTCAGCTCGCGGCCCCGGGCGGTGAGCCGGTACTCGTGGCGCGGCGGCCGGTCCTGGTACGGCACGCGCTCCAGCACCCCGTGGTCGACCAGGCCGGTGAGGCGGTCGCTGAGGACGTTGCGCGCGATCGGCAGCCGGGCCAGGAACCCGTCGAACCGGGTGACGCCCGACAGGGCGTCCCGCACGATCAGCAGCGTCCAGCGCTCGCCGACGACCTCCAGCGCGCGGGCGATCGAGCAGACCTGGTCGTCGTAAGTGCGTCGGAGCATCCGCGCATGATAACCACGGGTTTCTCCACGAAACTCACTCCTCCGCACCACGCTCCCGCTCCGGCTCGGCGGAGGTTCCGGGCGCCGGTGGGTGATCACCGGCGACGGCGCGGCCCGCCGTGTGCCGGTCGGCCACCTCCCCCAGGTACCGCAGCACGACGGCGGCCGCGGCGACCACCGGGACCGCGAGGAACGCCCCGGCGATGCCGTACAGGGTGCTGCCGGCCGTCACGGCGAGCAGCACCACGGCCGCGTGCAGGCGCAGGCTGCGCGACTGGAGGACCGGCTGCAGCACGTTCCCCTCGACCTGCTGGACCACCACCACGACCGCCAGCATGATCAGCGCCGCGGTGAGCCCGTTGCTGACCAGCGCGACCAGCACGGCCAGCGCGCCCGCGATGAACGCGCCGACGATGGGGATGAACCCGCCGAGGAACGTCAGCGCCGCCAGCGGCACCGCGAGCGGCACGCCGAGGATCACCAGGCCGAGGCCGATCAGCACGGCGTCCACCAGGCTCACGATCGCCTGGGTGCGGATGAAGTCGCCGAGCGTCGTCCACACGCGCTCCAGCACCACGGTCACGTGCCCGCCGGCGCGCTCGCCGATCACGCCGCGCAGCCACGGCGTGAACAGCGGGCCGTCCTTGACGAACAGGAACGCGAGCAGCAGCGCGACGATGCCGGTGACGATGCCGGAGGTGACCGTGCCGACGCCGGTGAGCAGCCCGTTGGCGATGGAGCCGACGCTGGCCTGCAGCTGGTCGACGCCCTGCTGGAGCAGCTGGTCGAGCTGGCTGTCCCCGAGGTTGAACGGCGGGCCGGCCATCCACTCGCGGGCCTGCTGCAGGGCGCGGCTGGCGCTCTCGGCGATCTCCGGCACACCGGACGCGATCGACGTCGAGATCAGCGCCAGGACGCCGCCGAGCACGGCCAGCCCGCCGAGCAGCACGATCGTCGCGGCCAGCGCGGCGGGCACGCCGCGGGCGCGCAGCCACCGGGCGGGCGGCCACAGGACCGTGGTGATCAGCAGGCCGAGCAGGACCGGCATCACGACGACCCACAGCCTGCCGATGAGCATGCCGAGCAGCACGAAGCCGATGGCGACCAGCGCCAGGCGGGTGCTCCACCGCGCCAGCCAGGTCACCCCGTGCCCGATGGCCTCACCGCGATCGGTCCAGCGGCGGTCTCCAGCGCTCACGTCGTCCATCCCCTCCACCGCGGCGCGCCGTCCGGCCGCGCCTGCCCGGAAGCCTGCCAGAGCCGCCCGCACATTTCGTGCCACGCCGCCCGTGTCAAGCGCCGGGCCGACACGGAACCCGTCCGGGCGACCACCTTCACCCACCGCCCGACCGGCCGCGCCGTACCTTCACCGCGACCACGGGCCTGAAGCCAGGCTCCTCGCTACGTCCTGCTCACGCCCGTCAGTGCGGGTAGGCATGAACATCCACTCCCACAGCAGCGCCCAGAAGGGGTGCGGTTCGGGTAGGAGACGTTGATGATGGCGAGACCGCTGTAAACTCAGCTGGGCAGGGCGTTGTTCCAGATCGGCCTCATGTGCGCACGCCTGGCGGCGGGCGCCTCCAGCCGCGTGAACGTCGCGGGATCTTGGCGGTACACGCAGTCGATTCCCACCCCGTGCAGGAGTGCGATGTCGTCGGTGGCGGGTCGTACCGGGAACAACGCGGTAAGGCGGACAACAGGCGGCTCCGGGCACCTCGGCGCGTAGTGGAGGAGCTGCGCGACGGCCTGACGCACCCGTTCGCGGCTGGCACCTCCTTTGGCCTCGATCACCTCGGCGCCATCCGGACCGCACGCGTACATGTCCGACACGCCGGCGACCGATGTGAACCGGCGGAACGTCACGTCGACATTCGCCGCCGCGTACTCCTCAACCAACTTCGACTCGCCACGGTGGACCGTGATCGAGCGAGTCGTACGGGCGTACGTCGTGTTCGCCGTGTGGAACTTTTCCAGTTCCACGGCCAGCCCCCGCTCCAACCGCGACTCGATGTAATCCTCGCGTGCCTTCTCCAGTGCCGCGGCACTGGAGGTCTCGATCCCGAGACCGCTGATCACCTGGTCGACCAGCGCAGGGTCGTCGACCACCCTCCCCGACATGAATGGGCCCTTGAGGGCTCCACCGGACACGTCCGCCAAGGTCCGGTACGGGATCAGCACCCCGTCGGCGAGACCCGTCAGGCTGTAGACGTTGACGAAGCTGTCCTCACCTGCCGACTCCTTCCACAGCTCGTCGGCGAACGCCTTGTTCCGGAAGCTCGCACCGACCTCGCCGATCGCACGGACGTGGTTCTCCCACACGAACAGCGCCACGTCGCCCACAGTGACGTCAGCCATCCTCCGGTTGAGGAACGCGCGGGTTCCCCAGAACCTGGCAGAGCCTGTCGGGTGGAGTTCCCGCAAGGTGTCGCGCTCGCGCGCGGACAACGTCGACCAGTAGCGGGGCTCGGTGAAGGCGACGTCGTTGTGCAGCGTTTTCTCGCGGTTGCGCGAGGCTTCCTCGTTCGCAGCCGGTTGGATCAGCAAGCGGGTCACATCAGCCCTTTCACGATCAACTCCCACCGCGCCGGATGAGGTCTCCCCGGATCGGGACCACTGGTACCACCCGTCCGGTCGACCACATGATCACACAGCGATCACCCTCCGGACATGGATTCGGGGAGACGCGTGTGCCCGCCCTTCCTTGGACGGGGGGTATCGACCGCGCTTGCCGGAAGTGCTATCGATGGAGCACTTGACCTGCGGCAACAGTCCTGGGCACAGCACACGTTGCGGGCGGCCTTGTCCGCGTGGACAGGCCGGTTCCGCAGACCGCACGTAGGCTCGGTGACGTGAGCGAGACGTCGGTTGCCGGTGACGCGAACCCCGAGCACGCCCGGGGCGGGACGTACTCCGTCAAGGGCAAGGAGTACACGCGCGACACCCGGTACATCACGACCCGGGTGACGGCCGACGGGCGGGACGGGTTCCCGGTGGTCCCGGGGCGGTACCGGCTGGTGGCGGCGCGGGCGTGCCCGTGGGCGAACCGGTCCATCATCGTGCGGCGGCTGCTGGGGCTGGAGGACGCGCTGTCGCTCGGGCTGCCGGGGCCGACGCACGACGAGCGGTCGTGGACGTTCGACCTCGACCCCGGCGGGCGTGACCCGGTGCTCGGCATCGAACGCCTCCAGGAGGCGTACTTCAAGCGCGACCCCGACTACCCGCGCGGGATCACGGTGCCGGCGATCGTGGACACGACGACGGGCGCCGTGGTGACGAACGACTTCGCGCAGATCACGCTGGACCTGTCGACCCAGTGGCGGGCTTACCACCGGGACGGCGCGCCGGACCTGCTGCCCGACGCGCACCGCGACGAGGTCGAGTCGGTCAACCGGCGGGTGTTCACCGAGGTGAACAACGGCGTGTACCGGTGCGGGTTCGCGGGCACGCAAGAGGCGTACGACGAGGCGCACACCCGGCTGTGGACCGCGCTCGACTGGCTGGAGGACCGGCTGCGGGACCGGCGGTACCTCGTCGGCGACACGATCACCGAGGCCGACGTGCGGCTGTTCACCACGCTGGTCCGCTTCGACGCCGTCTACCACGGGCACTTCAAGTGCAACCGGCAGAAGCTCGCCGAGATGCCGGTGCTCTGGGCCTACGCGCGGGACCTGTTCCAGACGCCCGGGTTCGGCGACACGGTCGACTTCACGCAGATCAAGCAGCACTACTACGTGGTGCACAAGGACATCAACCCGAGCGGGATCGTGCCCGCCGGGCCGGACCTGTCGGGCTGGGTCACCGCGCACGGGCGGGAAGCGCTCGGCGGGCGGCCCTTCGGCGACGGCACGCCGCCCGGTCCCGTGCGCGAGGGCGAGCGCGTCGACCCGGCCCACACCCCCTTGCGGTAGCCGCTACGGCACGCGCGGCGGGCAGGTGCTCTCGCGGACGACGAGTTCGGTGGCGAGGTCTATCCGCTCGTTCGGCGGCCGCTTGCCGCGGGCCAGGCTGAACACCATCTGCGCGGCCGTGGTCGCCATCTCGCGCAACGGCTGCCGCACGGTCGTCAGCCGCGGCCCGGTCCACTCGCTGACCGACAGGTCGTCGTAGCCGACGATCGACACGTCCTCCGGGACGGACAGGCCGAGTTCGCGCGCGGCCCGCATGACGCCCAGCGCCTGGAAGTCCGACCCGGCGAAGATCGCGGTGGGCCGGTCGGCGCGGCTGAGCAGGTCGAGGCCGTGGTTGTAGCCGCCGACGACGTAGAAGTCGCCGTAGCGCACGAAGTCCGGGTCCACGACGACGTCCGCGGCCTCCAGCGCGCTGCGGTAGCCGTCGACGCGGGCCCGGCTGCACAGCATGGTCGTCGGGCCGGAGATGACGGCGATCCGGCGGTGGCCGAGCGAGAGCAGGTGCCGGGTCGCGGCGAGGCCGCCGGCCCAGTTGGCCGATCCGACGGTCGGCACGCCGGGCGGCGGCTCGCCCGCGGTGTCGACGAACACGAACGGGATGTTGCGGGTGGCCAGCTGGCGGCGCTGCTCGTCGTCCAGCCCGGCCAGCACGAGGATGACGCCGAGCGGGCGGCGGGCGAGCAGGTCGTCGAACCACTCGCGGCGCGGCCGGTGCTCGCCGCCCAGCTCGGACAGCACGACGGCCGCCCGCTCGTCGGCGGCGGCCAGCTCGACGCCGCGGATGATCTCGGTGGACCAGGCCGAGTTCATCTCGTGGAAGACCAGGTCGATCAGGGCGGGCCGGGAGGAGTGCCGCGCCCGTCGGCGCCGGTACCGGTGCTGCTCGATGACGCTCTCCACCCGGGCGCGGGTGTCGGCGGCGACGTCCGGGCGTCCGTTGAGCACCTTGGAGACGGTCGGGATGGACACGCCCGCCTCGGCCGCGATGGACGAGATGGACGCCGTGCCCTTCGCTCCCTTCTCCGGCGCGGCCCCGGTGTCCGGCTCGGTCGACGAACTCATGCTGCCCCCTGGTTCGCGCGCGGCCGGCGCGCCCGCATGCCGGTCCAAAATCCATCTAAAGTTTCGAAGCCAAAGCGTAAAGGTTCGGCGTTCCGATCTCCAGCTTTGCCGCCAATCAGCTCAACGCAGCCTGAAATTGTTCATGGGTGTGAACCTGATCTGAGCCGATCCGATGGCCTATGAACTGCGAAGATATCGAACCGTCCGGAACTGTTGACGTCTTGCGGAGATCCCCCTACGTTCTCCCCACCGGATCGGCATGTCGGAAGTTGCTTCGATACTTTCGGTCGCCACGAGGACGTGAGCGGAGGTACCTGGTCGATGATGAACAGGACGACGGACGTCGCGGCGACGCCATTGGGCGACGCCGTCAGGACGACCGCCGACCGGCCGGACGCGGCCTGGCACGACGTCGGGCTGCCGGTCGCCGAGCGGGTCGAAGCGCTCGTGGCCGCGATGACGCTCGAGGAGAAGCTCGCGCAGCTCGTCGGCGTCTGGGTCGGCGCCGATCCCGACGGCGGCGAGGTCGCCCCTCACCAGAACGACCTGACCGGCGACCCGGTGGTGTGGCACGACGTCATCGCCTCCGGCCTCGGCCAGCTCACCCGCCCGTTCGGCACCCGGCCGGTCGACCCGGTGGCCGGCGCCCGTTCGCTCGCCCTGTCCCAGCAGCAGGTGGTCGCCGCCAACCGGTTCGGCATCCCGGCGCTGGTGCACGAGGAATGCCTCACCGGCTTCGCCGCGTGGCAGGCCACCGCGTACCCCGCTCCCCTGTCCTGGGGCGCGTCGTTCGACCCCGCGCTCGTCGCCGAGATGGCGGGCCTGATCGGCCGCTCGATGTGGGCGGCGGGCGTGCACCAGGGCTTGGCGCCGGTCCTCGACGTCACGCGGGACTACCGCTGGGGCCGGACCGAGGAGACCATCGGCGAGGACCCGTACCTCGTCGGCACGGTGGGCACGGCGTACGTGCGCGGTCTCGAAGGCACCGGGATCGTCGCCACGCTCAAGCACTTCGCGGGCTACTCCGCCTCACGCGCCGGGCGCAACCTCGCGCCGGTGGCCATCGGCCCGCGCGAGTTCGCCGACGTCGTGCTGCCGCCGTTCGAGATGGCCGTGCACGACGGCGGCGTCCGGTCGGTCATGCACTCCTACAGCGACGTCGACGGCGTGCCGTCGGCGGCCGACGCGGGGCTGCTCACCACGTTGCTGCGCGACACCTGGGGCTTCGACGGCACGGTCGTCGCCGACTACTTCGCGGTGAAGTTCCTGCAGACGCTGCACGGCGTGGCCGAGGACGAGGCGCACGCCGCCGCGCTGGCGCTGACCGCGGGCGTGGACGTGGAGCTGCCGACCGTGCGGTGCTACGGCGCGCCGCTGCTCGACGCGGTCAAGCGCGGCGACGTGGACGAGGCGCTGGTCGACCGCGCGTTGCGGCGCGTGCTGCGGCAGAAGGTGGAGCTCGGCCTGCTCGACCCCGAGTGGTCCGCCCTGCCCGCGGACGTCGACAACCTGGAGCTCGACTCCCCGCACGCCCGGGACGTCGCGCTGCGGCTCGCCCGCGAGTCCGTGGTGCTGCTGGCCAACGACGGCGTCCTGCCGCTGCGGCCCGGCCTCCGGCTCGCCGTGGTCGGCCCGCTCGCGGACGACCCGATGGCGATGCTCGGCTGCTACTCGTTCCCGGCGCACATCGGTGTGCACCACCCGGACGTCCCGCTGGGCCTGGAGATCCCGACCGTGCTCGCCGCGCTGCGGGACGCCGTGGACGGCGCCGTCACGCACGCCCGCGGTTGCGAGATCATCGGCGAGAGCGCGCCCGACGACCTGGCCGCCGCGGTGGCCGCGGCGGCGGAGGCGGACGTGTGCGTCGTGGCCGTCGGCGACCTGGCCGGGCTGTTCGGCCGCGGCACGTCCGGCGAGGGCTGCGACGCGACCGAGCTCGTGCTCCCCGGCGGGCAGGCGGAGCTGGTCCGGGCGGTCGCCGCCACCGGCACGCCGGTGGTGCTGCTGCTGATCACCGGCCGGCCGTACGCGATCGGCGACCTGGCCGGCGGCGCGGCGGCGACCGTGCAGGCGTTCTTCCCCGGCCAGCTCGGCGGGACCGCGATCGCGGACGTCCTGACCGGCGCCGTCTCGCCGTCGGGCCGGCTTCCGGTGGGCATCCCGGGCGATCCGTCCGGTCAGCCCGGCACCTACCTGTCCGCGCCCCTCGGACGCCGCAGCGGGGTGTCCAACGTGGACCCGACGCCCGCCTTCCCGTTCGGCCACGGACTGGGCTACGACACGTTCACCTGGTCGTCCGCGCGGGTGGCGGCCGACCGGCCGTGGACCACGGACGGCGAGGTGGAGCTGGAACTCGACGTGCGCAACCCCGGCACGCGCGCCGGGGCGGACGTGGTGCAGCTCTACCTGCACGACCCCGTCGCCCAGGTGACCCGCCCGGTGGTGCGGCTCGTCGGGTACGCGCGGGTGCCGCTGGAGGGCGGCGCGTCGGCCCGCGTGACGTTCCGCGTCCCGGCCGACGTCACGTCGTTCACCGGCCTGGACGGGCGGCGCGTGGTGGAGCCGGGTGCGGTGCAGCTGCGCGTGTCGCGGTCCAGCGAGGACGTGCACGAGGCGGTGGACCTGCGGCTCGTGGGCCCCCTGCGCGAAGTCGACCACACGCGGCGGCGGCTCACCGACGTGTCGGTCACCCACGAGGAGGTGGCACGAGCATGACCACCCGGCTCAGCGAACCCGCCGCCGAGGCGGCGCCGACGAAGCCCTCGAAACCGCCGAAGGCGGCGAGAACGCCCCGGCACAGGACGACCTGGCGCAAGGCGTGGAAGCGCGACTGGCAGCTCTACACGCTCGTGATCGTCCCGCTCCTGTTCTTCCTGGTCTTCCGCTACCTGCCGATGCTCGGCAACGTCATCGCGTTCCGGCGGTTCGTGCCGGGCGGCAGCATCTACGGCGAGTCGTGGGTGGGCCTGCGGTACGTCAAGATGTTCATCAGCGACCCCAACTTCTGGCACGTCTTCGGCAACACGCTGATCCTCGGCGCGCTGACCCTGCTGTTCTGCTTCCCGCTGCCGATCGTGCTGGCGCTGCTGCTCAACGAGGTCCGCTCGCGCTACTTCAAGCGGTTCGTGCAGACGGTGTCCTACCTGCCGCACTTCCTGTCGATCGTCATCGTCGCCGGCATGGTCATGCAGCTGACGTCGATCGAGGGCACGGTCAACCAGGTCATCGGCGCGTTCGGCGGCGACGCGATCTCGTTCATCCAGGACCCCGGCTGGTTCCGCACGCTGTACATCTCCTCCGAGGTGTGGCAGACCGTCGGCTGGGGCACGATCCTCTACCTGGCCGCGCTGACCACGATCGACACGCAGCTGTACGAGGCGGCCCGGATCGACGGCGCCAACCGCTGGCAGCAGACGTGGCACGTGACGCTGCCGGGCATCCGGCCGACGATGATCACGCTGCTGATCCTGAACATCGGCACGTTCCTGGCGGTGGGCTTCGAGAAGGTCCTGCTGCTCTACAACCCGCTGACCTACCCGACCGCGGACGTCGTCTCGACGTACCTGTACCGGGTCGGCCTGGTGTCCAACAACTTCAGCTACGCCGCCGCGATCGGGCTGTTCGAGTCCGTCATCGGCCTCACGCTGATCCTGTCCGCCAACGCGATCTCGCGCCGAGCAGTGGGGACGAGCCTGTGGTGACCACCGACCCGACGCGGCTCGCGTCCCGGCTGGACAAGCCCGCCGCGCCCCGCCCCACCTCGCTCGACGACTCGCGCGGCTACCGGGTCTTCCGGGTGGTCAACACGATCGTGCTGCTCGGCGTGGTCGCGGTGACGCTGTACCCGTTCGTCAACATCGTCGCGCAGTCGTTCAGCAGCGAGGTGTACATCCGCACCGGCCAGGTGAACCTGGTGCCGCGCGGGTTCAACCTCGACACCTACGCGCTCGTCGCCGCCGACCCCGCGTTCTGGAACAGCTACCTGAACACCGTCATCTACACGGTGACGGCGACGGCCATCTCGATCGTGCTCACCACGATCTGCGCGTACGTGCTGTCGAAGCGGAACCTTAAGGGCCGCAACCTGCTCATCGGCATCGCCGTGTTCACCATGTTCTTCAACGGCGGCCTGATCCCGAACTACGTGCTGGTCAACGGCCTCGGCCTGACCAACACGATCTGGGCGGTCGTGCTGCCCAACGCGATCAGCGTGTTCAACCTGCTGGTGATGAAGGCGTTCTTCGAGAGCCTGCCCGAGGAGCTGGAGGAGGCCGCCTCGATCGACGGCCTGAACTCCTACGGCATCCTGCTGAGGATCGTGCTGCCGCTGTCGAAGGCCGTGCTGGCGACGATGATCCTGTTCTACGCGGTCGCGAACTGGAACTCGTGGTTCCAGGCCTTCCTCTACTTCGACCGGGCCGACCTCTTCCCGGTCACCGTCTACCTGCGCAACATGATCGCCGGCGCGTCCTCCGCGACGTCGGTCGGCGCGGTGGAGACCAACGCGGTGGCGATCTCCGCGAACATCAAGGCCGTGACGATGGTGCTCACCGTGCTGCCCATCGTCGTTGTTTACCCGTTCATCCAGCGCTACTTCGTGTCGGGCGTGATGCTCGGCGCCGTCAAGCAGTAGCGCGCCTCCGAGTTGACGACGGTGTCACACACCTGAGGAGAGCACGATGCGATCGACATGGAAGCGCACGCTTCTGACTCTCGTGGCAGGCAGCCTCGTGGTCGGCACGGCGGCGTGCAGCGACGAGGACCCGGCCGCCGGCGGCCTCAACCTCGACGGCAAGAAGGCCGCTGCGATGGCCGAGTACAAGGCCGGCGACCAGTTCAAGGCCACCGAGCCGCTGGACGTGAGCCTGCTCTACCTCGACCAGGCGCACTACCCGCTGAAGAACGACTGGCTGCTGTGGTCCGAGATCACCAAGCGGACCAACGTCACGCTCAAGCCGACGGTCGTGCCGTACAGCGACTACGACCAGAAGCGCGGGCTGCTGATCAGCTCGGGCAACGCGCCGACGATCCTGTCCAAGACCTACCCGGGTCAGGAGGAGGCGTTCGTGTCGTCCGGCGCCATCCTGCCGGTGAGCGACTACATCGACCTGATGCCGCACTTCAAGGACAAGATCGAGAAGTGGAAGCTCCAGCCGGAGCTGAACACGCTGCGCCAGGAGGACGGCAAGTTCTACCTCCTGCCCGGCGTGCACGAGAACGTGTGGCAGGACTACTCGCTCGCGTTCCGCACCGACGAGCTGGCCCGCCTCAACCTCTCCACGCCGAAGAACTGGGACGAGGTCTACACCGTCCTCAAGGCGATCAAGGCCGCGAACCCGGACAGCTACCCGCTCTCCGACCGGTTCGAGGGCAAGTCGATCCTGAACTACGCCGGCCAGACGTTCGGCACCCAGGCCGGCTGGGGCTACGTCAAGAACACGACGTGGAACGAGTCGGCGCAGAAGTTCGACTTCACCGGCGTCACGCCCGAGTACAAGCAGCTCGTCGAGTTCTTCCGCAAGCTCGTCGCGGAGGGCCTGATGGACCCGGAGAGCTTCACGCAGAAGGACGACGCGGCGATCCAGAAGTTCGCCGGCGGCAAGTCGTTCGCGATCAGCAGCAACGCGCAGAACATCGTGAACGACTACCGGCCCAACATCGCGAAGATCCCCGGCGCGACCGTCGCGAAGATCCCGCTGCCCGCCGGGCCGAAGGGTGACGTCATCCGCGGCACGCGGCTGGAGAACGGCCTGATGATCTCGGCCAAGGCCGCCGAGAGCGACAAGTTCGTGGCGACCATGCAGTTCATCGACTGGCTGTGGTACTCCGACGAGGGCCAGGAGTTCGCCAAGTGGGGCGTGCTGGGCACCACCTACGACAAGGACGGCGGCAAGCGGGCCCTCAAGTCGGACATCGCCTTCGGCGGCATGAACGCGGGCGCGCCCAAGAACCTCCAGCGCGACTTCGGCTTCCAGGGCGGCGTGTTCGCCTACGGCGGCTCCACCGAGCTGCTCCAGTCGATGTTCACCGAGGAGGAGATCGCCTTCCAGAAGACCATGGCGAACAAGAAGGTCCTGCCGCTGGCCCCGCCGGCGCCGTTCGACGAGGTCGAGCGCGAGCGGGCCACGCTGTGGGAGTCGCCGCTGAAGGACTACGTCACGCAGTCGACGCTCCAGTTCATCCTCGGCAGCCGTGACATGTCCACCTGGGACGCTTACGTCAAGGAGCTGGACGCCAAGGGCATGAGCGAGTACATGCAGCTGGTGAACAGCGCGTACGACCGCTACAAGAAGAAGAACGGCTGAGTTGAATTGCCGCTGCTCCGCAGACGGCGGGCCGGGTCGCTGGGACGTCGGTCGTTAGCGACTGATTTCCCAGCGAGCTGGATCTTTGGCCGCTACTCCGCAGACGGCGGCCGGGTCGCTCGGAAGTCGGTCGTTCGCGACTGATTTCCCAGCGATCGAAAAGCGTGATCGCCGGGAAATGAGTCGCGAACGACCGACGCGACCCGGCGGCGTGGGTCCGTGGCAGGGGTGTCGTGGTGGTGGGTGGAGGGGTTGTGGACCGCACGGTTGTGCCTGGTGAGCCGGTTGGCCGCCTGTCCGGGTCGTGGCGGCACTGCGTGGGGACCGGTCGGTTGAACCTCGCGCTGCGCGCCGACTACCAGGAGTCCCTGGCGGTGGTACAGCGGGACATCGGCTTCCGCCACATCCGCGGGCACGGGCTGCTGTCCGACGACATGGGCGTGCACCGGGTGTCCGGCGACCGGGTCCGGTACTCGTTCACCTACGTGGACCAGGTGTTCGACCGGTTCCTGGAGCTGGGGTTGCGGCCGTTCGTCGAGCTCGGGTTCATGCCCACGGCGCTCGCCTCGGGCGAGGACACCGTGTTCTGGTGGAAGGGCAACATCACCCCGCCCGCCGACCCGGACGAGTGGGCGGCGGTCGTGCGCGCGGTGCTGCGGCACCTCGTGGACCGCTACGGCGTGGACGAGGTGCGCACCTGGCCGATCGAGGTGTGGAACGAGCCCAACCTCCCGCACTTCTGGAAGGACGCCGACCAGGAGGCGTACTTCCGGCTCTACGAGATCACCGCGCGGACCGTCAAGGACGTGGACGCCGGGCTCCAGGTCGGCGGTCCCGCCATCTCACCCGGCTCGGACGAGTGGTGGCAGCCGTTCGCGGACTTCGTCACCCGCCGCGACGTGCCGGTCGACTTCGTCAGCAGGCACGCCTACTCGTCCGGGCCAGCGCAGCACGTCCCGTTCGGCACCTACCAGACCCTGGCGCCGCCGCGGACGCTGCTGGAGCAGTTCGACGCGCCGCGCAAGCACCTGGCGGGCACCGCGCTGGCCGGGCTGCCGGTGCACATCACCGAGTACAACTCGTCGTACCGGCCGGACAACCCCATCCACGACACCGCCTACCACGCCGCGTACCTCGCGCCCGTGCTCACCGGCGGCACGGACCTGGTCGACTCGTACTCCTACTGGACGTTCTGCGACGTGTTCGAGGAGGAGAACGTGCCGACCTCCTTGTTCCACGGCGGGTTCGGGCTGCTCACGCACCGCCAGGTGCCGAAACCGACCTACCACCTCTACGCGTTCATGGCCCGGATGGGCACGCACGTGCTGGCCCGCGGCGAGGACCACCTGGTGTGCGTCGACGACGACGGCCGCGTCACCGTGCTGGCGTGGCAGCCGGTCGGCGGCACGGACGCGCCGGACGCCCCCGAGCGGCACGAGGTGCGGCTGTCGGTCCCGCTGGCCGGCCCGCGCGCGTTCGTGCGCCGGGAACGCGTGAACGAGCACGACGGCAACGCGTTCGGGGCGTGGCGCGAGCTGGGCCGGCCGCGATCACCGGACCGGCGGACGGTGGACGTGCTGCGCGACTGCGCCCGTCCCGCGCTCGAACACCGGTCGGAGGCTGTGGTGGACGGGCGGGTGGCGCTGGACCTCGCGCTGGCGCGGCACGAGGTGACGTTCGTCGAGGTGGCCCCGGTCCACGCGGAGGAGCACGTCGGGTTGGACGACCGGCGGCTGCTCGGCGGCTCCGACGACCGCCTCGTCGCCGGGCACGAGAGGTGACGGCCGTGGCGACCACACCCGGCCGCGGCGACCCGGCGGACGAGATCGGCAAGGGCGTCCTGTCCCGCTGGTCGGCCGTCGTGTACTGGTTCCTCGTCGTCGAAGGCCTGCTCCTGCTGACGGCGGGGCCGCCGTTGCTGCTGGTGGTGTTCCTGGTCGGGGAGGCGGGCAACGCCCCGCTGATCGGCCTGTGCTTCGCCCCGCTGGCGCCCGCGCTGTCCGCCGCGCTGTTCGCGTGGCGGGTGTTCCTGAACGACCGGGATCTCTCCCCCGCCCGCCACTACTGGCGCGGCTACCGGCTGAACGCGCTGGACGTCCTACGGTGGTGGCTGCCCGCGCTGGCGGTGCTCACGATCATCGGCTTCAGCCTCGCGAACCTCGGCGTGGCGGGTGTGCCCGCCGGGTACGAGCTGGTGCTGGTGGTGATCGCGGTGGCGCTGCTGCTGTGGTCGTCCCACGCGCTCGTGCTGTCGTCGACCCTCGCGTTGCGCACCCGGGACACCGCACGCCTGGCGTCCTACTACCTGGCCGCACGGCCGGCGAGCACGCTCGGCGCGTTCTCGCTGCTGGTCGCGGCCGGCGGGCTCGTCGTGCTCACGTCCGACTGGGTGCTCGCGCTGCTCGCGTCCCCGTTCACGCTGGCCCTCCTCCGCAACGCCGACCCCGTGCTCCGCGACGCCACCGAGAGGTTCACCGCGTGACCCGGCGGATCGGCTACGGCGGCGACTACAACCCCGAGCAGTGGCCCCGCGACGTCTGGGACGAGGACTACGCGGCGTTCGCGACGGCCGGCATCGACACGGTGACCGTCGGCGTGTTCGCGTGGGCGCACCTGCAACCCGCCGAGGACCGGTACGACTTCTCGACGTTGGACGCGATCGTGGAGCGGGCCGCGGCCGAGGGCGTGCGGATCGTCCTGGCGACGCCGAGCGGCGCGATGCCGCCGTGGCTCGCGCACGCGTACCCGGACGCGTGCCGGGTCGACTTCGAGGGACGCCGGCACGTCTACGGCCAGCGGCACAACGCGTGCCCGTCGTCGCCCGACTTCCGGCGGCTGTCGGTGGCACTGGCCGGGAAGCTCGCCGAGCGGTACGGCGACCACCCGGCGATCGTCGCCTGGCACGTCGGCAACGAGTACGGCGGCACGTGCTGGTGCCCGAGGTGCGGCGAGGCGTTCCGGGACTGGCTCCGCGAGCGCTACGGTGACCTCGACCGGCTCAACGCCGCGTGGAACACCGCGTTCTGGTCGCACACGTTCACCGACTGGGCGCAGATCCCGCCGCCGAACGCGCTGTCCGAGCACTGGCGCGGGCCGGACCACACCGCGTTCCAGGGCATCACGCTGGACTACAGGCGGTTCACGTCCGACGCGCTGCTGGGCGGTTTCGTGGCGGAGAAGGCGGCGATCCGCGCGCACGTGCCGGACACGCCCGTGACGACCAACATGATGGGCCTGTACCAGCCGATCGACTACCACCGGTGGGCGCCGCACCTCGACTTCGCGTCGTGGGACAACTACCCGCCGGAGGACGCGTCGCCGTCGCGCACGGCTTCGCGGATGGCGTTGGCGCACGGGCTGATGCGCGGGCTGCGCGACGGCGCGCCGTTCTGGGTCATGGAGCAGACGCCGTCGGTCACCGCGAGCCGCGACGTCAACCCGGTGAAGCGGCCGGGCGTGCTGCGGCTGTGGTCGTGGCAGTCCGTCGCGCACGGCGCGGACGCCGTCCTGTATTTCCAGCTCCGGCAGTCGCGCGGGGCGTGCGAGAAGTACCACGGCGCGGTGCTCGACCACGCGGGTCGCACGGACACGCGGGTGTTCCGGGAGGTCGTCGAGCTGGGCGGCGAGTTCGCACGGGTCGGTGACGCGCTGCTCGGCGGCCGAACCCCGGCGCGGGTGGCGCTGCTGGTCGACTGGGACAGCTGGTGGGCGGTCGAGATGTCCGACGGCCCCAACCGTAACGTCCGGTACCTCGACGTGCTGACGGCGTACCACCGGGCGTTGTGGCAGGCGAACGCGTCGGTCGACGTGGTGCCGGTGACCGCGGACCTGACCCGGTACGACGTGGTCGTGGCGCCGTTGCTGCACATGGTGAAGGGCGACCTGGCCGACCGGGTCACCGCGCTGGTCGAGCGGGGCGGGACGTTCGTGACGACCGCGCTGTCCGGCCGGGTGGACGAGGAGGACAACGCGTTCCTCGCCGACGTGCCGGGGCCGTTCGCCGGATTGCTCGGGCTGCGGGTGGAGGAGACCGACGCGCGGCAGCCACACGTGGTGAACCCGGTGGCGCTCGACGGCGAGGTGCACGAGGCGCGGCACGTGTTCGAGCTGATCGTGCCCGAGGCGGCGCCGGGCGGGCCGGCGGCGGAGGTCCGCGGCACCTACGGCGCCGACTTCTACGCCGGGACGCCGGCCGTCACCAGAGCCGTGCGCGGCGCCGGAAGTGCCTGGTACGTGGGCACGTTGCTGGACGACGCCGGTGTCGCGTCGGTGGTGCGGTCGACGTTGGCGGAGCACGACCTGCTCGGCCCGCTCGCCGACGTGCCCGACGTCGAGGTCGCCGAACGCGTCACCCCGGACGGCGTCCGCCACCTGTTCGTGCTCAACCACGGCGAGGCCCGCACCGTGCGCGTTCCGGTGGACGGGACCGACCTGCTGAGCGGGCACGACCTGCGCGCCGGTGACGAGCTGGCGCTCGCCCCGGCGGCGGTGCACGTCATCCGCCGCGGGTAGCGGTCAGTAGATCGTGCGGCCGTGCTTGTCGGGCACGCCCGACTTGCGCCGGAAGTACGTGTTGACCTGGTCGCGCCACTCGGTCGCGCACCGCAGCTGCTCCGCCAGCAGCTCGGTGACGCGGCCGAACACGTCCGCCGGCACCCGGTCGGCCAGGCCGGCCCACGTGTCGGCCATCCGGGCCACCTCGTCGCGGCCGGCGAAGTGCGTGTCGTAGATGTGCTGGATTACCGTCTCGCCCGAGTGCAGGACGTGGTCGTAGGGCACGTGGTGGAAGAACAGCAGCAGCTCGTCCGGGCACGTCTCGACGGACTCGTACCGGTCGCGCCACGGCACGGGGTACTGGCCGGTGTACCCGGTGCCCGTGGCGCGGGTGCGGTCCACGCCGACACCGTCGCGGTCGGCGAAGTGGTAGGTGCCCCACGGGGAGTACTCGTAGCCGTCGACGTCCGGCCCGTAGTGATCGCCCGGTCGGACCATGAACCCGACGCCCAGCGGTGCCGTGTACCGCTCGTAGGTGCGCCACGAGCCGTCCATCAGCCCGTGCAGCGCGTCCCGCACCGAGTCGTCGGCGAACGTGAGGCCGATCCACTCGTCCAGCACGGCTTCCGGCGCGAGCCGGTCGTCCCACGCCAGCCTGCCGAAGCCGAACAGGTTGGCCTGCGCCAGCGGGTGGCCCGTCCAGAACGGGTCGTCGCCGACGTTCGACACCGCCACCACTCCCCCGGCGGGCGTGCCGGCCCGGCCCGCGGCGACGTCGGCCACCGTGTGCCCGTCCTCGCCCCACGGCCGGAACGCCAGCACCTCCCGCCACTGCGGCACGAGGTGGCACACGTGCTTCTGCTGGCCGGTGTACTCCTGCGTCACCTGGAACTCCACCGCGAGACGGGTGCGGGGCATCGCCGCGATCACCGGCGACACCGGCTCGCGCACCTGGAAGTCCAGCGGGCCGTTCTTCACCTGCAGCACGACGTTCGCGTCGAACGAACCGTCGAGCGGGGCGAAGTGGTCGTGCGCCGCCCGCGCGCGGTCGGTCGAGCGGTCGCGCCAGTCCTGGCGGTGGTTGTAGACGAACGCGCGCCAGAACACCGTGCCGCCGAACGGCGCCAGGGCGCGGGCCAGGGTGTTCGCGCCGTCGGCGTGGTCGCGGCCGTAGGCGAACGGGCCCGGCTGCCCCTCCGAGTCGGCCTTGACGACGTACCCGCCGAAGTCCGGAATCGCCGCGTACACGTCGGCCGTGACGTGGGCCCACCAGTCGCGCACCGCCGGGTCGAGCGGGTCGGCCGTGGGCAGGCCGCCCAGGGTGATCGGCGCGGCGAAGCTCACCGACAGGTGCACCCTGATCCCGTGCGGGCGGAACACCTCGGCCAGCCGCACCACGTCCGGCAGCAGGTCGGTCAGCAGGCGCGCCTCGGTGCGGTGCACGTTGACGTTGTTGAGGCAGACCCGGTTGACGCCGATCGAGCCGAGCAGCCTCGCGTAGGAGCGGACGCGCGACAGGTCCTCGCGCACGCCGCCGTCGGCGTAGAAGATCGAGCCGCCCGCGTAGCCGCGTTCGACCTGGCCCATCACCGGGTGCTCGTCCACGTTGTCCCAGTGGTCGAGCATGCGGATCGGCTGCCGCGGCGCGTGCCGCCGGGCCTCGCCGTCGCCGGTGAACGCCGATTCGCCCTGCCGCACCACGTGGTGGAAGCCGTAGAGCAGGCCGACGCCGTCAACGGCGCGCACCACGGTGGTCGTGCCTTCGCGGCCCACCACGAACGCCTCGGGGTCGGTCTCGCCGTCGTCCGGCGCGCACACCAGGGCCAGGTCCGCCGGGCCGTCCTCGACCAGCGCGCCACCGTGGTCGGCGACCGCGGTCCGGACTTCGTCGCGCACCGTGGCGACGACCGGTCCGTCCCCGGTGACGCGGACCCGCCGCGAGCCGACCGACCGGAACGCGGAGGCCGGGAGCCACGCGGGGTGCACGTCGATCATGGGCGGGTTCCTCCGTGGCTCGGGACCGGTGCCGTGGTCAAACCTAGGGCGGTTCCGGTTCGCGGGCAAGGGAGAACACGCCGTCGTCAGTCCATTTTCGACAGGCTGAACCCACGAAACTTTTGCGTGGCAACGCTTTGGCCGGAGGCTCACGGACGCCGGGTGAACAGCTCCAGCGGCACGGCGTCCGCGAGCGCCTGGTAGCCGGCCGGGCTCAGGTGCAGGTGGTCGCCCTCGTCGTAGGCGGGGAGCAGGCGGCGCGGCTCGTCCGGGTCGCGGACGGCGGCGTCGAAGTCCAGCACGGCGTCGAACCGCCCGCCCTTCCTGATCCACTCGTTGACCGCCTGGCGTGCCGCCTCACGGTGGCCGTCCGGGTCGTCGTACTGGGCGCTGCCGCCGAGCGGGGTGATCGTCGCGCCGCACACGGCGGCGCCGCGGGCGTGGGCACGGGTCAGGACCTGCTCGTACGCGGCCACGAGGTCGTCGGCGACCCGCTTCTGCGCGTCGGGCGTCGAGTCGGCGGTGCCGAGGTCGTTCACGCCCTCGAACAGCACCAACCACGCCACCCCGGCCAACGCCAGCACGTCGCGGTCCAGCCGGGCCAGGGCGCTGGGGCCGAGGCCTTCGCCCAGCACCTGGTTGCCGCCGATGCCCTGGTTGAGCACGGCGACGTCCGCGGTGGCGGGGTGGGCGCGCAGCCGGGCCGACAGGCGGTCGGGCCAGCGGTCGTTGCCGTTGGTGGTGGAGCCTCGACCGTCGGTCAGGGAGTCCCCCAGCGTGACGACGGCGGACGCCTCGCGCCCGGACCACACCTCGATGCCGCTGAGGAAGTACCAGTGGTCGGCGGTGGTCGCGCCGGGCAGGTCGTCGGCCGCGACGTGGTCGCCCGCCAGGAGGTGCGAGGTCGTCCGGGAGCCGGGGTGCGAGGTGACGGTCCCGGACGCCTGCCCGTCGGCCAGGTGCACCGTCACGGTCAGGTTCGCCTCCGGCTCGACCGGGAAGTCCAGCGGGTCCGACACCACCTGAGCGCCGATCGGCACGACCACGCCGGCACGCCCGTGGAACGTGACCGGGCGGGCCGAGCCCGGCTCGACGGCGCCGACACCGGCGCGTCCGTCGACGGGACGGGCCACGGTCACGGCGGTGAGGGGCAGCACCGCGCCGCCGAACGCGTTGGAGAACCGCAGCCGCAGCCGGTCGCCGCCGATCGTGGCGCGCGCCGTCTGCCGCAGCGTGGCGTCGGCGAGCACCACGCCGTCGCGCGTGAACGGCGCGGGCGGCATGTTGTCCGGCTCGGCCGCCTGCGGCGCCGACACCCACGTGTGCGCCCAACGGCCGACGGGTGGTGCGCTGGGGCTCATGGGCGGGTCGACCTCCCGGCTCGACGGCGTGACGTGCCGATTCTGGTGCAGCGCGCCGGTCCCGGTCGACCGGTGAGGGCCACGAAACCTTTGCGTGCTTGCGCCAACCGGGCGACCTTGGTGTGACGGGCTGTCGCCGCGGGAACCGTCTCGGTGACGTCGTCGGCGACGTCGGGCGTGGGGGGAGGCGTGCATGCGGTGGCTCCTGGTCACGGTGTTGCTGGTCGTCGGCGGGTGCGGCGGGCTGGGGGCGGACACGTCCGGCGCGCTCGTCACCATGGGGTTCGGCCTTCCGGACGAGCACGCGACGGCACGGGTGGCGGTGTTCCGCGAAGCCAACCCCGGCGTCGACCTGCGGATCAGCGAAGGCGCGTTCGACGAGCAGCAGTTCCTGTCCGCCGTGGCCGCGGGCGACCCGCCCGACCTGGTCTACGCCGAGCGGCGCAAGCTCGGCGGGTACGCGGCGCGCGGCGCGGTGCAGAGCTTGGACGCCTGCGTGCGCGAGCACGGCGTGGACCTGGGCCGGTTCCGGGAGGCGGCGCTGCGGCAGGTCACCTACCAGGGCGAGGTGTACGGGCTGCCGGAGTTCTCCAGCGTCCGGCTGATGATCGTCAACAACCCGGTGGTGCGCGCCGCGGGCCTCGACCCGGCCGCACTGTCCACATCGGACTGGAATGCTCTGGGCGGACTGGCCGACCGGCTGGCCGTGGTCCGTGACGGGCGGGTGGAGCGCATCGGCTTCGACCCGAAGGTGCCGGAGTTCCTGCCGCTGTGGGCGAAGGCGAACGGCGCCGAGCTGATCGGTCCCGACGCCCGCCTGGACGACCCGCGCGTGGTGGAGGCGGTCCGGCACACCGCCGACCTGGTGGCCCGTCAGGGCGGCTGGGCGACGTTCAAGGCGTTCCGCGACACGTTCGACCAGTTCGGCGCGAACAACCAGTACGTGACCGGGCAGCTCGCCGCGATGCCGATGGACTCCTGGTACCTCAACACGCTGGCCACCAACTCCCCCGACGTCGACGTGACGATCGCGCCGTTCACCGACCGGGACGGGCAGGTGCTGACCGAGTCCGGCGGGCAGGCGTGGGCGATCCCGAAGGGCGCCCGGCACCCGGAGCTGGCCTGCCGCTTCCTCGTCACGATGACCGACACGCGGACCTGGGTGACGGCGGCGACGGCGCGGCGGGACGCGCTGGCCAAGGCCGGCCGGCCGTACGGCGGCACGTTCACCGCGAACCGCGACGCCGACGAGCGGATCTTCCGCGAGGTGTTCGACCCGAAGGGCAACCCGATCCTGGAGAAGGGCGTGCCGGTGGTGATGTCGTTGCAGGACAAGGCGTTCGCCCTGCCGCCGAGCCCGGCCGGCAGCGAGCTGGTGCGCGCCTGGGAGGGCGCGGTCAACCGGGTGCTGGTCGGGCAGCAGACCCCGGAGGAGGCGATGGCGCAGGCGCAGCGCGAGGCGGAACGGGCGCTCAAGCGGGTGGGCGGGAGGTAGGCCGTGACGGTCAGCAGACGTGAGGCGCGGGCGGGGTGGTTGTTCCTGCTGCCGTGGGTGATCGGGTTCGTGGCGTTCACCGCCGGGCCGATGCTGTTCAGCCTCTGGCTGTCGTTGACGCACTACGACATGCTCAAGCCGCCGTCGTTCGTCGGCCTGGAGAACTACCGGGAGGCGCTGGTCGACGAGCGCGTCGGCACGGCGTTGTGGAACACGGTGTTCTTCACCGCGCTGCACGTGCCCGCGCAGATCGTGCTGGCGCTCGGCCTGGCGAGCCTGCTGCGCCGGGCCGGGCGCGGCAGCGGGTTCTTCCGCACGATCCTGTACCTGCCGGTCATGACGCCGCCGGTGGCGCTGGCGGCGATGTTCCTGCTGCTGCTCAACGGGCAGCACGGCGCGGTGAACGGCTTCCTCGGCTGGTTCGGGTTCCAGGGCCCGAACTGGACCACCGACCCGGCGTGGATCAAACCGGGCCTGGTGGTGATGAGCCTCTGGACGGTCGGCAGCACGGCGGTGCTGTACCTGGCGGCGCTGACCCGCGTGCCGGTGGAGCGGTACGAGGCGGCGCGGCTGGACGGCGCGAGCCCGTGGCGGCAGTTCTGGCACGTGACGCTGCCCGGCATCAGCGGGACGGTCTACTTCACCGTCGTGGTCAACACGATCGCGTCGTTGCAGGTCTTCACCGAGGCGTACGCGATGTTCTTCGGCGCGCGGGCCAAGCAGTCCGCCGAGGGCGACGCGGCGCTGTTCTACGTGATCCACCTGTTCCAGGAGGCGTTCGGGTCGCTGCGGATGGGGTACGCGTCCGCGTTGGCGTGGGGGCTGTTCGCGGTGATCGCCGTCATCACGGCCGTGCAGGTGCGGTTGTCGCGCCGGTACGTGCACTACGAGGGTGATCGGTCGTGAGGCGCGTCGGGGTGTGGGCGGCGCTCCTCGTCGTCACCGCGGCGTTCGGCTACCCGTTCTGGTGGCTGGTCAGCGCGTCGCTGAAGGACCGGGCGCACGTGTTCGACAACGCGCTGCTGCCCCGGCCGTTCTCGCCGGGCAACTACGTCGAGGTGTGGCAGGCCGTGCCGCTGCTGACGTGGATCGGCAACAGCGTCGCGGTGGGGCTGGCGGCAGCGGCAGCGGCCACGGTGGCGAGCGCGCTGGTGGCGTTCGGGTTCGCGATGTTCCGGTTCCCGGGCCGCGACCTGCTGTTCGGCGTGGTGCTGGCGACGATGATGTTGCCCGGCGCGGTGACCATGGTGCCGGTCTACCTGGAGTGGCACGCGCTGGGCCTGGCCACCACGCAGGTCCCGCTGTGGGCGCAGAACCTGTTCGGCTCGGCGTTCTACATCTTCCTGCTGCGCCAGTTCTTCCTCGGCCTGCCGCGCGAGGTGTTCGACGCCGCCAAGGTCGACGGCGCGAGCGCGTGGCGGCTGTTCACGTCGCTCGCGCTGCCGCTGGCGAAGCCGGGCCTGGTCGTGGTGTTCGTGTTCGAGCTGAAGGCGGCGTGGACGGACCTCGTCAAGCCGTTGATCTACCTGCGCGAACCCGAGCTGTACACGTTGCCGCGCGGGTTGAAGGCGGTGCTGGACCGGTTCGGCGAGGGCGGCGAGGAGCAGTGGGAGCTGGTCCTCGCCGCGAGCGCGGTCGCGACCGTGCCGATGGTCCTGCTGTTCCTGGTGGCGCAGCGGCACTTCGTGCGCGGCACGGTCACTCAGCACGTCGAGTGACGAGCGGGTTCAGCACCAGGCCGAGCAGGTTCGCGGCGGTGGCGCTGGACAGGGCGATGCCCCAGCCGACCGGGCCCAGCGGCGTGCAGCCGAAGAACCCGCTGACGCCGGGCGTCTGGATCACCGCGGCGAGCGCGGCGGCCGAGCCGAGGCTCGCGGCGAGCACCGACCGGTCCAGCCCGCCGGTGACGAGGGTCTGGCCGAGCTGGGTGCCGACCAGGGCCGCCAGCGCGACCGTGCTCGCCCGGCGGGCCCGACCGGTGAGGCGGGCGGCCGTCCACGCGGCGGTCGCGCCGAGCGTCGTGGTGATGGCGCGGGCGGTGATGTCCCGGTTCAACGCGCTGCCCAGGGACGACGTCGGCCCTTCCCGCAGCAGGTCGGGCACGGACTCGCGGGCGGGCCGGCTCAGCGCGATGGCCAGCGCGGGCGCGAGGTCGGTCAGCAGGTTCACCAGGAGCAGCTGCCGGGCGGTCAGCGGCGACCGCCCGCTCAGCGCCGAGCCCAGCACCGTGAACGCGATCTCGCCGATGTTGCCGCCGAGCAGGATCGCCAGGGCCTCCCGCACCGACGCCCACATGGCACGGCCCTCGACCAGCGCCGCGATGATCGTCTCCAGCCGGTCGTCGGTGACGACCAGGTCGGCGGCGGCACGGGCGGCCGGCGTGCCGCGCCGGCCCAGGGCGATGCCCACGTCGGCGAGCCGGATGGCGGGCGCGTCGTTCGCGCCGTCGCCGGTCATGGCGACCACCCGGCCGAGCCGCTGGTACGCCTCGATGATCCGGACCTTCTGCGACGGCGTGCAGCGGGCGATCACGTCCACGGTGGGCAGCAGGGCGTCCAGCTCGTCGTCCGCCAGCTCGTCGATCCGCGAGCCCGTCACGACGGTCATGTCGTCGTCGCCGCTGACCTCGCTCGCGATGGCCTCGCCGGTGGCCGGGTGGTCGCCGGTGATCATGACGATCCGCACGCCCGCCTCGCGCAGCTTCGCCGCGGCCGGCGGCGCGCCGTCGCGGACCGGGTCGGCCAGCGCGACGAAACCCAGCAGCGACAAGCCCGTCACGTCGTCGTCGGTCACCGCGTCGCCGTCGGCGCGCGCTTCCGCGGCGAGGTCGGCGCGTTCGGCGACCGCCAGCACCCGGTGCCCAC
>NZ_JBHTLK010000025.1:1880-44750 GCF_042678885.1 Saccharothrix hoggarensis | reverse complement strand
GTCAGCGTGGTCCGGCCGGCCGTCGCGCCGGTCGGCCGCCGGTGAGCGGGGGCGCCGCTCGACGCCCCCGCCCGCCGTCAGGTCAGGCCCGGTCGCGCTTCACGTCGGCGAGGAACGCGGCGAAGGCCCGTGCCCCGAAGACCAGCGTGCCGCCCGTGCGGTTCTTCGTGTCCCGCACACCGGCCTCGCGCTCGGTCACCGCCAACTCGACGCACTGCGCGGCCGAACCACTGCGACTGCTCTTCCGCCATACCCGGTCGATCATCAGTCTCCTAGCGTGTCCCGTACTGCCTTGATGAGGCTCACGGAGTCCTCGGCCGTGAGCGCGAGCGCCGCGGCGTCGTCCCAGACCGCCGACAGCACCTCCGCCTCCTCATCTTCTACGGGCACCATCCCGGTCAGGGCTTCCACATAGCCCGCTTCCGGCTCGTCCGGCTGGGCGAACTTCAGCAGGAACATGGCGCCGGTCTGCGCGCCGTACGCCCCGACCCAGTACGGGAGCACCTGGATCGTCACGTTGGGCCTGGTCGCCATCGCCACCAGGTGGTCGAGCTGGTCGCGCATCACGGCGGCCCCGCCGACCAGTCGGTGGAGCGCGGCCTCGTCGATCAGCGCGTGGTAGTCGATCGGGTTCTCCCTGGTCAACGCCTCCTGGCGCTCGGCGCGCTCGGCGGCGGCGCGCGAGTCCCAGCTGTCACCGATGATCCGCCGGTGGGTCGCCCGCGCGACCGCTTCGGCGTACCCGGCGGTTTGCAGCAGACCGGGGACGTGCGCGGAGTCGAGGGTGCGCTCCCGCACGGCCTCCAGCTCGTCCATGCGCAGCCGCTTGTAGTTCGCGGGCAGGTCGCGGGCGTGCTCGACGGCGGACGGGTCGACGTCGGCCACCTCCCAGAGCTGGAGCGCCCGCGTCTTCTCCTCCGGGGTCGCGCCGATGACGTCGAGCACCATCGACAGCGCGGGCCAGCGCGCCAGCGCCTCGCCCGAGAGCATCCGGCTGATCGTCGGCCGCGACACCCGCGACTGCTTCACGACCTCGTCCAGCTTCAGGCCGGACCGCTCCAGGATGGGGCGGATGTGCCGACCGAGCCGGCGCTTGCCACGAGTCGAGCCGATTGCCATGCCAGCATCCTAGCTACTCTGCGTAGTGACCTGTCACCACGACTTCACCCATTAGAGAACCCCAGGTTTGAACTGCTCGAATGATAGCGTGTCGGCACGGATCGAGCAGAGGAGGGCCGATGGAGGATGTCGAGGTCGTGGCGGAGGCGCCGCGCCTGTTCGCGATCGTGCAGGAGACCGCGGACGACGGGTGGGTGGCCGCGTGGGGGCTCGACTTCGGCGACGGGACCGCGCAGGTGACCGACGCGGAGGGCGGCCTGCGCATCTCGACGACCAGCGGGGAGCGGGCGCTCTGGTACTTCACGATCGACAAGACCGCCCGCGCGCGACTCGTGTGGGTGGAAAGTCCGGTCGCGCACGCCGTCGACCCGTGACTGCGCGATCACGCGGCGCTAGCTTGATCACGTGGAGACGTGGCGGATCGTCGCGACCAGTGCGTTCCTGCTGGGCGGGCTCGTGATGGTGCTCGTCGGCATGGCGCAGGCGCGGGACCGCAGGGGCGCCAGGCGGGCCGACGTGATGCGCGCGGCCCTGGTCGGGACGGTGATCGTCGCGGTGGTGGCGGTGCTCATCGCGTACGTCCTGCCGTCCGTCGTGGCGTGGGGGATCGTCGCGGCGAGCGCCATCGCGGTGGTCTTCGTCACCATGTGGGATTAGCGCCCGCGCGGGCCGTGGCCAGCGGTTCTCAGGGCGGCGCGCATAGTCTGATCTGGTGAACGGCTGGACCGACGAACTCACCCGCGCGCGGCTGCACGTGGTCACGGGCAAGGGCGGGACCGGCAAGACCACGGTCGCCGCGGCGCTCGCGCTGGCACTGGCCACCGGCGGGCGGCGGGTGCTGCTGGTCGAGGTGGAGAACCGGCAGGGCATCGCGCGGCTGTTCGACCGGCCGCCGCTGCCCTACACCGAGGAGCGGATCGCGTCCGCGCCGGGCGGCGGCGAGGTCCGCGCGCTGGCCGTGGACCCGGAGGCGGCGCTGCTCGAGTACCTCGACATGTTCTACAACCTCGGCTTCGCGGGCCGCACGCTGCGGAAGATGGGCGCGATCGAGTTCGCCACCACCCTCGCGCCGGGCCTGCGGGACGTGCTGCTGACCGGGAAGGTCAAGGAGTGCGTGCGCCGGGTCGGCAAGACCGGCCGGCACGAGTACGACGCCGTCGTGCTCGACGCGCCGCCGACCGGCCGGGTGGTGCGGTTCCTCGACGTCACACGGGCCATGGCCGACCTCGCGAAGGTCGGGCCGATCAAGGGCCAGAGCGAGGGCGTGGTGAAGCTGCTGCACTCCGGCGACACGGCGGTGCACCTGGTGGCGTTGCTGGAGGAGATGCCGGTGCGCGAGACGTTGGACGCCGTCGCCGACCTGGACGCGGCGGACCTGAGGCCGGGCGCGGTGTTCGTGAACCGGGTGAGCCCGCCGCGGCTGCCCGCGCGGTCGGTGACGTCCGCCGCCGAGGGCCGCGTGGACGTCGACCGGGTCCGTGCCGGGCTGGTGGCGGGCGGCCTCGACGTGGACGAGGACGTGCTGGAAGGGCTGGTCGACCAGACCGTCGAGCACGCCTTGCGGGTGCGCATGGAGGAGCGGGCGAAGGCGAAGCTCGCCGAGGCGGACCTGCCGACGCTGGAGCTGCCGGACCTGGCGGACGGCGTCGACGTGGCCGCGCTGTACGAGCTGGCCGAGGTGCTGGTCGGGCGGGGTGTGCGGTGAACCGGCTCGACGTGGACGCGCTGCTGGACAACCCGCAGACCCGCGTCCTGGTGTGCTGCGGGTCGGGTGGCGTCGGCAAGACGACCACGGCGGCGGCGCTGGCCGTGCGGGCCGCGTCGCGCGGCAGGCGGGTCGTCGTGCTGACCATCGACCCGGCGCGCCGGCTCGCCCAGTCGCTGGGCCTGCGCGAGCTGGACAACCAGCCGCGGCGGGTCGAGGCGGAAGGGCTCGACAAGGGCGAGCTGCACGCGATGATGCTCGACATGCGCCGCACGTTCGACGACATGGTGTGGCAGCACGCGGGCCGGGAACGGGCCGAGCAGATCCTGGCGAACCCGTTCTACCAGACGATCTCCACGTCGTTCTCCGGCACGCAGGAGTACATGGCGATGGAGAAGCTGGGCCAGCTCGTGGAGCGCGACGAGTGGGACCTGGTGGTCGTGGACACGCCGCCGAGCCGTTCGGCGCTGGACTTCCTGGACGCGCCGCAACGGCTGTCGACCGTGCTGGACGGGAGGCTCATCCGCATGCTGTCGGCGCCCGCCCGGGCGGGCGGGCGCGGCCTCCGCAAGATCGTCGGCGCGGGCTTCGGCCTGTTCACCAAAGCCGTGTCGACGATCGTCGGCGGCCAACTCCTGCAGGACGCCTCGACGTTCGTGCAGGCGTTCGACGGCATGTTCGGCGGCTTCCGGCAACGCGCCCAGGCCACCTACGAGCTGCTGCGATCACCCGGCACGGGCTTTCTGGTGGTCGCGGCGGCCGAACCGGACGCGTTGCGCGAGGCCAGCTACTTCGTGGAGCGGTTGAGCGCGGAACAGATGCCGTTGACCGGTCTGGTGGCGAACCGGACGCACCCGGTGCTGGCCCCCTTGCCGGCACCCGGTGCGTTGGCGGCGGCGGACCGGCTGGAGCGCACTGGGGACGCCCCGCTGGCCGCCGCGGTGTTGCGGGTGCACGCGGATCGCGTGGCGGTCGCCGATCGGGAGAAGCGACTGCTCGCGCGGTTCACCCGCGCGCACCCCGGTGTTCCGCTGGTCGGTGTGCCCGCGCTGCCGACCGACGTGCACGACCTGGACGGCCTGCACGAGATCGGTCGGCGGTTGGCGGGCGAGTAGGAACGAGCAGGCGGAGGAGCCACCTGCCCGGCCCGGCCGGCCGGCCGGGCTCAGCCGACCCTGGACTCCTCGTGGTGGTGCTCCTGACGTGCCGTGTCCAGGAGCTCGTGCCAGGAGGTGACGTCCGGACGTCGCCGCAGCAGCGCCCGCCGTTCACGCTCCGTCATGCCGCCCCACACACCGAACTCGATCCGGTTGTCGAGGGCCTCGGCAAGGCACTCGGTGCGCACCGGGCATCCCAGGCACACCACCTTGGCCTTGCGCTGCTCCGCGCCTCGGACGAAGAGCTGGTCAGGCTCCTCATCACGGCACGAGGCCTTGATCCGCCAATCCCCCTGCTGCATATCTCCCCCACCTCAGTTCACACAGTGCCCAGACCGTCTAAATCCGCCACACCCCTGCCGCGGATGCCGTAGGCTCACCACCATCGAGTGGTCGTGCCGTTGGCTGCTGTCTTGGACAGTGACGGACTGTAGAGCCTTCTGGTTCCACCTCCAACCCTGGGTTGCCCACCTGTTACCTGTCTTGAGTACGAGTACTCATCCTGGGTAATCAACTCTGCGCGATCTCGATCACCTCTTTGGGTGCCGCGTACGCTGACCTGCATGCGAGCCAGGAACGGCGTGCTGAAACTGCTCGGGCTGTGTCTGCTGGCGGGAGTGCTGCTGGCAGGCATGTTGTTCCCTGTCGTCGGCGCGCTGGGGTTGGTGTCGAACAGAGCCAGCGACACGGTGGACAGCATCTCCGCCGACCTGGTCACCACGGACCCGCCGTTGATCTCGACGATCACGGACAAGGACGGCGAGCCCGTCGCGTACCTGTACGACCAGTACCGGGTGCTCGTGCCGCCCGAGAAGATCTCCCCCACCATGAAGGCCGCGCTGGTCTCGGTGGAGGACCGCCGGTTCTACGAGCACCAGGGCGTGGACTGGAAGGGCACGCTGCGCGCGGGGTTGACCAACCAGTTCAGCGGCGCCGTCACCCAGGGTGCCTCCACGCTCACGCAGCAATACGTCAAGAACTACCTCGTACACGTGTTCGCACGGAACAACCAAGTGGAGCAGCAAAAGGCGCAGGAGCAGACTATTGCGCGAAAAGCCCGTGAAGCGCGCATCTCCCTGCAACTGGAACGCAAACTCGGCAAGGAGGAAATCCTCGCCGGCTACCTGAACGTGGTGCCGTTCGGCTCGACGATCTACGGCATCGCGGCGGCGTCCCAGGCGTACTTCAACACCACGCCGGACAAGCTGACCGTGGCGCAGTCGGCGATGCTCGCGGGCATGGTCAACAGCCCGTCGGCGCTCAACCCGGAGGTGTTCCCGGACAAGGCGCTGCTGCGGCGCAACCAGGTGATCGACAAGATGGTCGAGAACGACAAGCTGTCGCGCGACGCCGCCGAAGCCGCGAAGCTGGAGCCGCTCGGGCTCGCGACGCCGGTGCGCACGCCGCCCAACGGGTGCGTCGGGGCCGGGCCGGAGCACGGCTTCTTCTGCTCGTACGTCGTGAACTACTTGGAGCGCAACGGTTTCAGCCTGGAGCAGCTGCGCACCGGCGGGTACACGATCCGGACCACCCTGGACCGCACGATCACGCAGCACGCCAAGCGCGCCGCCGAGGCGCAGGTCGCCAAGTCCACCGAGGGGATCGCCAACACGATGGCGGTCGTGCGGCCGGGCAAGGAGCGGCACGAGGTCGTGGCGCTCGTCGCGAACCGGGACTACGGCTTGAAGGCCGACCAGTTCCAGACGCAGTTCGACCTGCCGTCCGGGGTGGAGAACAAGTTCGGCGCCGGTTCCGTCTACAAGGTGTTCACGGCCGCGGCGGCGCTGGAGAAGGGCATGGGCATCGAGAACACGATCGCCACGCCCAACTCGTACGTGTCGCGGGTGTTCAAGGGCGGTGGCGACAAGTGCCCGCCCACGGGCGAGCCGGCCACGCGCTGGTACTGCCTCGGCAACGAGAACTCCCGCTACCCGCCGCAGATGTCGTTGCAGACGGCGCTGCAGACGTCCCCGAACACCGGTTTCGTGATCCTCGAAGAGCAGCTGGGCATGGACCCGGTGGTCGACATGGCGTCCCGGCTCGGGATGCGCGAGACGATGGCGACGAACATCGCGGGCACCCGGCCGGACCCGAAGGCGAAGAACCGCGACCTGCGGATCTCGCAGACCGAGTTCTACAAGTCCAACGGCGGCAACGCGTCCTTCACGCTCAGCCCGGCGCCGGTGAGCACGCTGGAGCTCGCGAACGTGGCCGCGACGATCATGAGCGGCGGCGTGTGGTGCCCGCCGTCGCCGATCGGCGCGGTGCTGGACCGCAACGGGCAGCCGGTCGCCGTGAACGAGGCGCCGTGCGAGCAGGTCGTCGCCGAGCCGCTGGCGAACGGGCTGGCGGTCGGCATGTCGAAGGACGACCAGAACGGCGGCACGGCCGCGGCGGCGGCGCGCCAGTTCAAGTGGACGCGGCCGCTGATCGGGAAGACCGGCACGACCGAGGACTTCAAGTCGGCCGCGTTCATCGGCGCGACGCCGGACTACGCGGGGGCCGTGCAGACGTTCAACGACGGCGTCGAGCCGCGCGGGATCTGCGTGCAGGACGGGCCGCCGAGGCTGTGCCGCGAGGGCAACATCTACGGCGGCACCGTGCCCGCGCGGACGTGGTTCGACACGATGACGAAGGTCCACGAAGGACTGCCGGTGCGCGGCATGCCCGCGGTCGAGGAGCGCTACCTCAAGGGCGGGCCGGAGATCCGCATCCCGGACGTCGTGGGGCGCAACGTGAACGACGCGACGCGCGTGCTGGAGAAGGCCGGGTACAAGGTCTCGACGCAGAACCGGAACTCGGAGCAGCCGAAGGGCCAGGTCGTCAGCCAGACGCCGCGCGGCAGCGCGCTGCGCGGCACCGTCGTGACCCTGCTCGTGTCGACGGGGTACGTGCCGCCGCCGCAGCCCACCCAGCCGGCGCCGACCTCCGAGTCGCCCGCGCCCGGCCAACCCGGCCAACCCGGTCAGCCGCCGGGCAACCCGGAACCGGGCCGTCCCGACGACCCGCCGGAGATCACCATCCCGACGGACCCGCCGCGCCGCTGAGGCGTCGCGAGGTCCACCCGATCGGGTAGATCATCCGGGGGTCCGGCGTGGTTCGCGCCGGACCCCCGGTGTCGTTCACACCAGCTTGGCCTTGACCGCGGCGGCGACCCGGCCACCGTCGGCGCGCCCGGCGACCTGGGCGTTGACGACCTTCATGACCTGGCCCATCTGGCGCTGGCCGGGCTGCTCGCCGAGCTGCTCCGCGACCTGGGCGACGGCGGCGTCCACGAGGGCGGCCAGCTCGTCGTCGCCGAGCTGCGCCGGGAGGTAGCCCTCCAGCACCTTGGACTCGGCCTGCTCCAGCTCCGCCTGCTCGGTGCGCCCGGCGCCGGCGAACGCCTCGGCCGCCTCCTTGCGCTTCTTCACCTCGCGGGTGATGACCTTCAGCACCTCGTCGTCGCTCAGCGACCGGGCCGACTTGCCGGAGACCTCTTCGGTGGTCAGGGCGGCCAGCGTCATCCTCAGCGCGCCCGCCCGGACCGTCTCCCGGTTCTTGATCGCCGCCGTCAGATCCGCCTGCAACCGCGCCTTCAGCTCCGCCATGAGCCGGAACGGTACCGGGCGGCCCGTCGCACCAGGAACCGGTCAACCCCCTACCCTCGGAGTCGTGAACACGCTCGGCCGAACCCTGCTCGCCACGACCGCCCTGGGCACCGCCACGCTCGCGTACGCCGCGGGCATCGAGCGGAGGCGGTGGACGTTGCGCGAAGCGACCGTGCCGGTGCTCGCGCCCGGCTCCGCGCCGTTGCGCGTGCTGCACCTGTCCGACCTGCACATGACGCCGGGTCAGAAGTCGAAGCAGCGCTGGGTCGCCGCGCTCGCCGACCTGGAGCCCGACCTGGTCGTCAACACCGGGGACAACCTGGCGCACCAGCAGGCCGTGCCGGCCGTCGTGCGCGCCCTGGGGCCGCTGCTGAGCCGTCCCGGCGTGTTCGTGTTCGGCAGCAACGACTACTACGCGCCGCGCCCCAAGAACCCGGCGCGCTACCTGCTGCCGTCGGCGAAGACCAAGCGCATCCACGGCATCCCGCTGCCGTGGCGGGACCTGCGCGCCGCCATGGTCGAGCACGGCTGGCTGGACCTCACGCACGCGCGCCGCCGGTTCGAGGTGAAGGGCCTGGAGGTCTTCGCCGCCGGGCTGGACGACCCGCACCTCAAGCGCGACCGGTTCGAGGAGATCAGCGGCCCGATCCCCGACGTGCCGCTGCGCCTGGGCGTCACCCACTCCCCCGAGCCGCGCGTGCTGGACCCGTTCGCGGCCGAGGGCTACGACCTCGTGCTGGCGGGCCACACGCACGGCGGGCAGCTGCGCATCCCCGGCTACGGCGCGATCGTGACGAACTGCGACCTGGACCGGTCGCGGGCGCGCGGCGTCTCCCGGTGGGGTTCGCACATGTGGCTGAACGTGTCGGCGGGGCTCGGCACGTCCCCGTACGCCCCCGTGCGCTTCGCGTGCCCTCCGGAGGCTAGCCTGCTGACCCTCGTGGCGCGTCCCGTCGACGCAGGTCAGGGCTGGTCTGGAGCGGAAAGGGATACCCGGTTCGGAGTGGGTGGGAACGTCAGGTAGAGTTCACCTCGTTCGATCCCAAGCCGGGGTGTGGCGCAGTTTGGTAGCGCGCTTCGTTCGGGACGAAGAGGTCGCAGGTTCAAATCCTGTCACCCCGACCAAGTCAGGCCGGGTCCGTCGTCAAGACGGACCCGGCCTGGTTTGCGTTTCGGGCACTCTGGAGGCATGGCCTCCGACGAGAGTCGTCCCGCGTCCCGTGACCGCGCCATCGACGAGTGGCTCGGCGCCGTGCCCGGCGACGCGCGGGACGTGCTGATGGGGATCGACCAGTTGAACGGGATGGCGCTCGCCGTCCGGCGCGACCAGCCCGCGGAGGTCCCCGACGAGGTGATGACACGGTGGCACTCGTTGTTGGCCCGGCAGCGGCGGGTCGCCGACCAGTCTGAGCCGGTCTTCATCGAGCAGGCACGGCGGCAGGGGTGGTCTTGGCAGCGCATCGCGGACGTGCTCGGGCTCCCCGACGCCGACGCCGCGGAACGGCGGCGGGACGTGCTCGCGGCGGAACTGGCGCGGACCCACCCGGGCAACCTCCCCCAGCCCTGGTTGGGCTGGGGGAAGGTCGCGTCTCGGCCCGAGGACTGAGTCAGCGGTCGAACCAGGTCTGAGCCTCGGACTTGGCGAGGAGCACCAGGACGGTTGCCGCGAGGCCCATGCCGATGAGTGCGGGGACCGGGTCGGCGATGAACAGGGCCGGCACACCGGCGACCAGGTTCACGGTCTGGATCACGATCACGGTGGTGCGCACCCAGCGGTGGCGGCGGGGGGCTCGGACGGCGCACAGGATCAGCAGGACCGCGAGCACGAGCGCGACCGAGCCGGTCAGGAAGCTCGGCGCGATGTGGATGAACGAGTCGCGCCCGTGGTCGACGTCGCTGATGATCTCGGTCGCCATCACGAACGCCGCGAACAGGTTCGCGACGCCCTGGAACCACAGGACGACCAGGACGAGCTTGACCACACCGGGCATCGACCGCTGCCGGACCTCTTCCTCGACCATGACCAACCTCCGCGTCTTCGGAACCGGAGGACCAGCAGAGCACCGGCGGGTACAGACCCGATACAGCGCGGTCAGCCCGTGAGGCGGGCCTTCCAGATCTCCTCGCTCGGCCACTGCCTCGCCCACGACGACGACACCTCGGCGTACTCGCGGTGCGCGGGTTCGGGGGCCTGGATCTCGATCAGGTCCTCCACGGTGAAGCCGGCCGACCGCAGCAGCCGCACCGTCTCGCCGTGCCCGAGGGTGAACTCGGCGGACGTGCCGTAGTCGACGTGGCGCAGGCCGAACTGCGGGCGCTGCAACGACGTCGACGCCGTCTCGTCGGTGCGCGCGCACAGGGCGAACAGCGGCGACCGGCGCAGGAACACCAGGTGGCCGCCCGGCCGGAGCAGTCGGGCGGCCTCCGGGATCCAGCGGTGCGGGTCGCACCACAGGGACGCGCCGTACTCGCTGATCGCCAGGTCGAACGTGCCGTCGTCGCACGGCACGTGCTCGGCGTCGGCGCGCAGCAGCGGGAAGTCCAGGCCGAACTCGACCTGCATGGCGCGGGCGGTGGCGAGCTGGTTGGCGGAGATGTCGAGGCCGACGGGCCGGGCGCCGAGCCGGGCCAGCCACGCCGACACGTAGGCGGTGCCGCAGCCGAGTTCGATCACGTCCATCCCGGACACGTCGGCGGGCAGCGCGGAGACCTGCGCCTCGGGCGTCGCCCACAGCCCCCAGCACGGCTCCCGGCGCGCCCAGTGCTCACGGGCGAGCGGCCCGTGCGCGGCGGAGGCGTGGTCTTCCCAGTGGCGGCGGTTCAGTTCCGTGTGGTCGATCACGGGGTCCATTGGAGTGGTCCGCGCGCCCCGGGGCCACCGGTTTAGCCGCGCCGGTAGTGGTCGGCGACGGCGGCGAACGCGGCTTTCGGCTGCCACGTGCCGTCGTCCAGCACCTTCACCACGCCGTAGCCGCCCAGGTCGAGGTCGCGGCGCGGGTCGTCGGGACGGTGCGGCAGGTGGTGGCACGCAAAGGTGCACAGGAACGCGCTGTCGACGCCCTCCGCCGCGAAGACGTCCAGCAGTTCCCGGATCACCGCGGCCTGTTCGGCCTCGTCACGCGCGTAGTCGCCGTCGAGCCCGACCGGCCGCACGTCCTCGTACACGACGATCATCCCGCCCCGCGCGCCCCGCGCCGACGCGCCCGCGAACGTCGCGCTGCCGAACTCGGTGATCGCCACGGGCTTGCCGGACGCCACCAGCCGGCGCACGGCCGGCGCGAAGTGGTCGGCGATCTCCGCCGTCCGGTAGAGGTCGACGCCGACGAAGTCGAACGGCGTCCAGTCGACGCCCTCGAACGGGATGGACGCGTAGGCGACCCGGCCGCCGAACCTCTCGCGCACCACGGCGACGGCCCGGCCGAGGAAGTCGTTGATCCGCGCGGGGACGGCGGGCAGCGCGGCGACCAGCCGGTCCGGGTCGGCGAGCAGCCCGAGCCGCGCGTCGAGGTCGTCGCCGGGCAGGAAACCCCTGGTGAACAGGCTCAGCTCGGCGCCGGTGACGACGACGACCTCCGCGCCCGCCACGCGCAGCCGCTCGGCGCGGGTGGCGCAGTCGGCCAGCACGTCCAGCAGTTCGTCCCGGGTGAGGTCGCAGGTGAACGGGCCGAACCACACCTCCAGGCCCACGTCCGCCGCGATCGAGGCGGCCAGGTCGAGCCGGTCGACGTCGCCGCCGGTGACGCGCACCGCCGTGCAGTGCAGCTCCTCGCGGATGACCCGCATGTCCTCCCGCACGTCGGCGGGGTCGAACGACGGGCGCGTGCTCACGCCCCGGTTGATGAACCCGGTGTCGTAGGTGATGCCCCTGGCTCGCATGGTCAACCTCCCAGTTAGGGTACCGAACGTACCTTATCGGGAAGGAGATGGCGCGCGTCAACAACTTCGGTAAGGTACCCGCAGTACCGGGGAGGAACGGGTGGAAGGTGCGACCAGGCGCCGTGGCGCGGCGCTGGAGGAGGCGATCCTGCGCGCGGCGGCCGAGGAGCTGACCGAGTCGGGGTACGCCGGGCTCACCATGGACCGCGTCGCCCGGCGCGCGGGCACCAACAAGAACGCGATCTACCGGCGCTGGCCGAACCGCGCCGCGCTCGCCGTCGCCGCCTACCGGCAGCTGGTGGAGGTCGAGCTGCGCCCGCCGGACACCGGCGACCTGCGCGCCGACGTGCTCGAACTGCTGCGCCGGATCAACTCCGACCTCGCCTCGCCGCACGGTGACGTGCTGCGCGGGCTGCTGGCGGGGATCGGCGACGAGCCGGAACTGCTGGCGCAGCTGCAGAGCCAGTTCGGCGACGGCGGCGCGGGGATGTGGCTGACGGTGCTGGGACGGGCGGTCGCGCGGGGCGAGGCGTCACCGGAGGCGCTGCACCCGCGGGTCGCGACGGTGCCGGTCGTGCTGCTGCGCAACGAGTACGTGACACGGGGTCTCGCCACCGTGCCGGACGCCACGATCGTGGAGATCGTGGACGAGGTGTTCCTGCCGCTGCTGCGCGGGCGACGCGGCGGCTGAGGAGCCGGACAGGGGCGGACAGGCCGCGGTGCTCACCGGGCCGCCCCGATCGCGGCGGTCACTTCACGTGCGGGCGCAGCTCCGCGAGCCGGCGCAGCAGCTCGCCGACCTCGTGCCAGTCGAGCTTCGCGGACTCGCCGGGCGGGGTGTGGATGCAGACGTTGCCCTCCTCGGTGAGCGACACCTCGAGGGTCCTCCGACGACCCAGGGCGTCGACGCACCCGACGCGACCGCCCTGCCGAACCGTGTTCTCGATCATCGGTCAGACCTCCCCTGCCGTCACACCACCGTGTAACTCGTGATTCGTTCGGACGAGCGTCGACGTTACGAAACTAACTCCTCGCTGTTGTCTAATTCTCTACTGCACCGATCAAGTGAACTTTCGTCAGTTTCCACTACGCCAAGCGGGTGACGGCCGCGCGGCTCGGCATGATCGTCGGATGGCAGACGACGCGGAGCGGGCGGAACTGCGCCGACGGGTGTACGGCACGGGCGACCTGGCGGCGCTGCCGGTGTTCGCCGGCGGCTTCATCAACTTCGGGTACTGGCGCGACGTCGACCTGACCGGCGGGCTCACCGTCGACCAGCGCGTCGCCACCCAGGAAGCCCTGTACGACGTGGTCCTCGACGCCCTCCCGGCGCGCGCCGGCGACCGGGTGCTCGAAGTCGGCTCCGGGCACGGCCTGGGCGCGCTGCGCGTGGTGCGCCGCGAGCCCGCGCTGGTCCGCGGCGTCGACGTGGTGCCCGAGCAGGTCGCGCGGGCGGCCGAGGGCGTCGACGACCCGCGCGTCGCGTTCGTCCGGGGCGCGGCGCACGACCTGCCGTTCCCCGACTCGTCGTTCGACGCCGTGCTGTCCGTGGAGGCCGCCCAGCACTTCGAGGACGTCGCCGGGTTCGCCCGCGAGAGCGCCCGCGTGCTGGTGCCCGGCGGACGGTTCGCCCTGACCACGTTCCTCGCCCGCGACGCGGACGCCGGCCCGCGGCTCGCCGCGCTGCTGCGCACGTTCGCCACCGGCCTCGACCTCGCCCACCCCGTCGACGCGGTGCTGGACCACCTGCGCGCGGCCGGGTTCGCCGGGGTGACCGCGCGCGCCATCGGCGAGCACGTGTGGCGGGGGCTGGACCGGTGGCTGGAGCTGGGACCCGAGCCGGACCGGTGGGACCGCAACTTCCTCCGGGCCGCCGACCAGGGCTTGCTCGACTACTACCTGGTCACCGCCCGGAAGCCGGCAGGATCGGTGGCGTGACGACGCACCCGACCGCCGAAGTGCCCGACCAGCTGTTCGCCGACGCCGAGACCGAGGCCCGCTGGCGCGCCCGCTTCACGGCCGCGCGCGTGAGCCTGCCCGGCTGGGCGGACGACGCGCCGGACCGCAACCTGTACCTGTCGAACTCCAGCGGTGTGTGGGAGATCTACGCCTGGGACCGGGCGACCGACACCCACCGCAAGGTCACCGACCGCCCGAACGGCACGTCGCACGGCGCGCTGAGCCCGGACGGCGAGACCATCTGGTGGTTCAACGACACCGACGGCGACGAGTTCGGCACGTGGGTGAGCGAGCCGTTCGCGCCCGCCGGCTCGCCGAAGCCCGCCGTGGACGGCGTGCCGGAGGCGTACCCCGCGGGGCTGGAGATCGGGCACTCGGTGGTCGTGGTCGGCACGTCCACCGACGACGGCACCACGGTGTACGTCTCGCGCGACGGCGGCCCGGCCGAGGTGATCTACGCCCACGAGAACGACGGCGGCGTGTCCGCGCTGTCCAAGGACGAGACGCTGGTGGTGCTGTCGCACTCGGAGCACGGCGACAACCGGCACGCCGCGCTGCGCGTGGTGACGCCGTCCGGCGAGAAGGTCGCGGAGAAGTGGGACGGCCCCGGCAAGGGCCTGGAGGCGGTCGCGTTCAGCCCGGTGCGCGGCGACAACCGGCTGCTGGTCGGCCACGAGCGGCGCGGTCGGGAGGAGCTGCTGATCTGGGACGTCGCCGCCGACACCGAGACCGAGGTCGTCATCGACCTGCCCGGCGAGATCAGCGCCGACTGGTACCCGGACGCGCGGTCGCTGCTGGTCGTGCACACGTTCCAGGCGCGCAACACGCTGCACCGCTACGACCTCGCCACCGGCGCGCTGCACGCCCTCGACACCCCGCACGGGACGGTCAGCGGCGCGAACGTGCGGCCGGACGGCGCGGTGGAGTACGCGTGGTCGTCGGCCGCGCGGCCGGGCGTGGTGCGGGTGCTCGACGTGGACGGCGACGAGCGCGTGCTGCTGGAGCCGCCCGGCCACAAGGCGCCGCCGTCCGTCGACCTGACCGACGTGTTCGTGGGTGACGTGCACGCGCTCGTGGCCCGTCCCGAGGGCGCGCCCGACGGCCCGCTGCCGACCGTGTTCCACCTGCACGGCGGGCCGCACTCGGCGGACGAGGACCGGTTCTCCGCCTACCGCGCGGTGTGGCTGGACGCCGGGTTCGCCGTGGTGCACGTGAACTACCGCGGCTCCACCGGGTACGGCTCGCAGTGGCGTGACGCGATCGAGGGCCGGCCGGGGCTGACCGAGCTGGAGGACGTGGCCGCGGTGCACGACTGGGCCGTCGAGTCCGGTTTCGCGGACCCGGCGAAGTGCGTCGTCAACGGCGCGTCGTGGGGCGGGTACCTGACGCTGCTCGCGCTGGGCACGCAGCCGGAGCGGTGGGCGGCGGGCGTCGCGGGCGTGCCGGTGGCCGACTACCTGGCCGCGTACGAGGACGAGATGGAGCCGCTGCGGGCGTTCGACCGGGCGCTGTTCGGCGGGTCGCCGGAGGAGCTGCCCGACCGGTACCGCGAGTGCTCGCCGCTGACGTACGTGGACGCCGTGCGGGCGCCCGTGCTGGTGCTGGCGGGCGAGAACGACCCGCGCTGCCCGATCCGGCAGATCGACAACTACCTGGACCGGCTCGCCGAGCGCGGCGGCGCGTACGAGGTGTACCGGTACGACGCGGGCCACGGCTCGCTGGTGGTCGCGGAGGTCATCCGGCAGACCGCCGCGGAGGTCGCGTTCGCCCGGCGGGTGCTCTAGCCCGCCCGCGGGCGCCGGCGCTCGTCGACCAGGCCCGGGAGCTGGAGGAGCGGGCCGTCGAACTGCTGTGGGACGTGCCCCGGACGTCCAGGCGGACGTCCGGGGCACGGCGGGTCAGGCCTGCTGCGCCTGCCACATCCAGTGCGCCTGCTCGAGGTTCTTGGTGATCTCGATCAGCAGGTCCTGCGTGACCAGGTCCGACTTGTCCGTCTCGTCGATCCGGCCGCGCAGCCGCTGGACCAGCTCGCCCAGCGCGGTCACGACCGCCGCGACGACCTCGTCCTCCTTCAACCACCCGTTCGGGAACTCCGGCACGCCCGAACCGTCCGCCACGGTCCGCGCCTTGCCGTCGGGCGAGATGCCCAGCGCCGCGGCGCGTTCGGCGACCTCGTCGGTGTACGTGCGGGCGGTGGTCACCAGCTCGTCCAGCTGGAGGTGCACGCTGCGGAAGTTCTTGCCGACCACGTTCCAGTGCGCCTGCTTGGCCACCAGGGACAGGTCGATCAGGTCGACCAGGGTCGCCTGCAGCACCGCGCCGACCGAGGCCCGGTCGGCCTCGGACAGCGAACTGGTGATGGGTGACTTGCTCGTCGGAGACTTGCTCATCGGATCTGACGCCTCCTTCAGACGGTGGTCGTGAGGGCCACCTCGATGTTCCCGCGCGTGGCGTTGGAGTACGGGCAGAGCTGGTGGGCCGCGGCGACCAGGCCGTCGGCCACGTCCTGCTCGACGCCGGGGATGTGCGTCGCCAGCTCGGCGGCGAGCTGGAAGCCGCCGCTGCCGTTGGGGCCGAGGTGGACCTTGGCCGTCACGGTCGTCTCGCCGATCCGGACCTTGGCCTGCCGCGCGGCCACCTTCAGGGCGCTGTGGAAGCACGCCGCGTAACCGGCCGCGAACAACTGCTCCGGGTTGGTCTTGTCACCGCCGGGGCCACCCAGCTCCTGGGGGGTGGCCAGCTGCTCGTCGATCACGCCGTCGGTGGAACGGACCTCGCCGTTGCGGCCGTCGCCGACCGCGACTGCTTCCGCCGTGTAGAGCACCTGCATGGTGAACGCTCTCCTTTGAGCTGGTCATGGGTCTGCGGACTCAACCCAACACCCGGCCGAAGCCGGACCACACCCCGTCGTGTGGCAGCTCACGCCTCACACCGCGTACCCCGTCAGCTGGACCTCGACACGGCGAACTCCGTCACCTGTCGCCCGATCGTGCGAAGTTGCTCGGCCACGGACGGCACCGTGCAGCCGCCTTCCAGGTCGAACTCGACCTCCCGCGAGTTCACCGCCGCGCCCAGCGGCGTCGGCCAGCCGCGCAGCGCGTGCACGATCGAGCGCAACGCCGTGAGCGTCGTCACGGACGCCTGCCAGCCCTGCGCCGCCGCGACGCAGCCGACCGCGCGGCCGTCGAGGTAGGGGCGCTCGTCGCCGCGCAGGTCCTCCACGTAGTCCAGCGCGTTCTTGACCAGGCCGGACACCGTGCCGTGGTAGCCCGGCGACACCAGGACCACGCCGTCGGCCTGCCGCAGGGCCTCCACCAGCCGGCGGGCGTTCTCGGGCCGTTCGGGGACGGACGGGTCGTAGAACGGCAGCACCAGGTCGGGCCCGGAGACCTCGACGACCTTCGCGCCCGCGCTGATCGCGCCCTCCAGCACGATCCGCATCGCGCGCTCGGACTGCGAGTTGGGGCGGAGTGACCCGCCGATGCCCACCACCGTGACCGTCATGGTGTCCGATCCTGCCACCTGCACCTAAGTCGAGGTCCAACGCTCGCTTCGGTGCCTACCGACGAGTAACGTGCGGCCCATGTCGAAGCTCGCCGAATCGCTCTCCCCCGGCGTCCTCGCCGGCGCCCTGCGCTTCGTGTTCGGCCTGCCCGCGCCGCTGCGCAGGCTCATCGCCGGCCGCCCGATCACCGTCGACGGCCAGCGGCTCCACCCCGAAGCCCAGCTCCTGCTGAGGTTGCAGCAGCTCAGCGGCGAGGACTGGCAGACGACCACGCCCGCCGCCAACCGGCTCGCGCTCACCCGCAGCACGGCGCTGGTCTGCGGCCCCGTGATCGACGGCGTGGCCGTGCGGGCGCTGTCGCTGGACGGCGTGCCGGGCCGGTTCTACGAGCCCACCGGGTTGGCCGACGGCTCGCCGCTGCTGGTCTTCTACCACGGCGGCGGGTGGGTCAGCGGCAGCCTCGACAGCCACGACAACCTGTGCCGGTACCTCGCCGTCGAGGCGGGCGTGCGGGTGCTGTCCGCGGACTACCGGCTCGCGCCGGAGCACCCGTTCCCGGCCGCGGCCGACGACGCGCAGACCGCGTTCGAGTACGCCGTCGCGCACGCGTCCGAGCTGAAGGCGGACCCGCGCCGGATCGCGCTCGGCGGCGACAGCGCGGGCGGCAACCTGGCCGCCGTGACGGCGCTGCACGCGTCCTCCGCCGTGAAGCCGGTGTTCCTGCTGCTGTTCTACCCGGCGGTGGACGCGTCGGTGCGGCGGCGGTCGCGGGAGCTGTTCGGCGACGGGTTCTTCCTCACCGACCGGAAGATGGACTGGTTCCTCGACCACTACGCGCCGTCACGCGAGGCGCACACCGACCCGCGGCTGTCGGTGCTGCTGGCGGAGGACCTGAGCGGGCTGCCGCCGACGTACCTGGCGACCGCCGGGTTCGACCCGCTGCGGGACGAGGGCGAGGCGTTCGCGCGGAAGCTGGCCGAGCAGGGCGTGCCGGTGGTGCTGCGGCGGCACGAGGGCCTGTTCCACGGGTACGCCAACATCCTCGGGGTGGGCGGCGTGTTCCGGGAGGCGGTGGCGGAGGCCGTCGGCGCGCTGCGCACCGGGCTCGCGCTCGCGAACACGCGGCAGGACATCCCCGAGACGGCGTGACGCACGGCCGGACCGGTGTGCCCGGAGTGGGCGCAGAGGGCACCGGCGTCACGCGTGAAGTGCATGGGGCACAAGGGAAAGGGCCGCCCTGGTCGTCCGGGCGGCCCTCCCGGTCAACTCGTGGTCACTTGCCGAAGGCGGCGGCGATCTTGTCGCCGGTTTCCTTGTCGATGTTGCGCCAGTACTCGAACACGCGCTCCAGCACGGGCTCGGACACGCCGTTCGAGGCGTGCGCGATCACCGTTCGCACCAGGCGCTCGCGCTGGGCGTCGTCGAAGACCTCGCGGATCAGGGTGCCCGCCTGGCCCCAGTCGTCGTCCTCCGCGTGCAGCTTGTACGCGGAACGGGTGACCGCGTCCTCCACGCCGTACGACGACGCGACCTCGCCGGCCGCCTCCGCCGAGGCGTGCGGGCCGCCGTAGGAGTTGGGCGCGTACACCGGGTCGACGGCGTTGGCGAACCGCATCGCGCCGTCCTTGGAGTACGAGTTGACCGGCGACTTCGGGCGGTTCACCGGGAGCTCGTTGTAGTTCGCGCCGATCCGGTACCGGTGCGCGTCCGGGTAGGAGAAGATGCGGCCGATCAGCATCCTGTCCGGCGACGTGCCGATGCCGGGCACCAGGTTCGTCGGCTCGAACGCGGCCTGCTCGATCTCCGCGAAGTAGTCCGACGGGTTGCGGTCGAGGACCAGCCTGCCGACCTTGATCAGCGGGTAGTCGCCGTGCGGCCAGACCTTGGTCAGGTCGAACGGGTTGAACCGGTAGGTCGCCGCGTCGGCGTACGGCATGACCTGCACGTGCAGCGTCCACGACGGGAACTCGCCGCGCTCGATGGCGTGCCACAGGTCGGCGCGGTGCGCGTCGGCGTCCTCGCCGGCGATCTTCGCGGCCTCCTCGGACGTCAGGCACTCGACGCCCTGGTCGGTCTTGAAGTGGTACTTCACCCAGAAGCGCTCGCCGGCGGCGTTCTCCCACAGGTAGGTGTGCGAGCCGTAGCCGTTCTGGTGCCGCCACGTCTTCGGGATGCCGCGGTCGCCCATCAGCCACGTCACCTGGTGCGCGGTCTGCGGCTGGAGCGTCCAGAAGTCCCACTGCATGTCGTGGTCGCGGCGGCCGGTGTCGGCGCGGCGCTTCTGCGAGCGGATGAAGTCGGGGAACTTGATCGGGTCGCGCAGGAAGAACACCGGCGTGTTGTTGCCGACGATGTCGTAGTTGCCCTGCGTCGTGTAGAACTTCAGCGCGAAGCCGCGCGGGTCGCGCCACGTGTCGGGGGAGCCCAGCTCGCCGGCGACGGTGGAGAAGCGCGCCAGCGTCTCGGTCCTGACGCCCGGCTGGAACAGCGCGGCCTTGGTGAAGCGGCTGACGTCCTCGGTGGTCTCGAAGTGGCCGAACGCACCGCCACCCTTGGCGTGCACGACCCGCTCGGGCACCCGCTCACGGTTGAACTGGGCGTTCTTCTCGATCAGGTAGTGGTCCTGGAGCAGGATCGGGCCGTTGGCGCCGAGGGTCAACGAGTGGTCGTCGCTGGCCACCGGGATGCCTGCGTTGTTGGTGGTGTGACGCGCTTCGGTCACGCTGGTGCTCCTTCTGTGGGTGCGGCAGTCAGCGCCTAGACCGTCCGGGACTCCAGACAGTCCGGGCAGAACCCCCAGAACAGGACCTCCGCCTCGTCCACGGCGAAGCCGACCGCGTCCGACGGTTCGAGGCAGGGCGCGGCGCCGTGGACGCAGTCGACGTCCTCGGTCCGGCCGCAGCCGCGGCACACGAGGTGGTGGTGGTTGTCGCCGGTCCGCGTCTCGTAGCGCGCCGGGTGCCCGGCGGGCTCGATCCGGCGCAACAACCCGGTCCGCTCGCACGCGTGCAGCACGTCGTAGACGGCCTGCGTCGACACGGACCCCAACTTCGCGCGCACGCTCGCGGCGACCTGCTCGGCCGTGGCGTGGGGGTGCTCCGCGAGCCATTCGAGCACCGCGATCCGGGGCGCGGTGATGCGCAGCCCGGCGTCCTTGAGCAGCTCGCGTGGTCCTGGGGTCATGGCTCCACCACTCCACCACGCTTTCTTGAACTGGTCAAGAAAACGAACGATTAAACCTGTTGCCCCGTGGAGTGAAGATGAGGGACGTGAACGTCGCTCCCTACCTGGCCGTCTCCCGGACCCCGCGCGTGCCCGGCTTCATGCTGCTGATGCTGCTGGCGCGGATACCGGCGACCGCCGCGGGCATGACGGTCACGATGCACGTCCTGCTGGCCCTGGAGCGCGGTTACGGCGCCGCGGGCCTGGTCGGGGCGGTGAGCACGATCGGCATCGCGGTCGGCTCGCCGCTGATGGGCCACCTCGTGGACCGCCGCGGCCTGCGCGCGATGCTCGCCGTGTCGATGGTCAGCGAGGGCGTCTTCTGGTTCGTCGCGCCGCTGCTGTCGTACCCCGTGCTGCTGGTGATGTGCTTCGTCACGGGCATCACCGTCATGCCGGTCATGTCGCTGGGCCGGCAGATCCTCACCGCGCTCGTCCCGGAGGACCGCAGGCGCACCGCGCTGGCGATGGACTCCATGGCCGTCGAGGTCGCGTTCATGGCCGGCCCGGCGCTCGGCGTCGCGCTCACCACGCAGGCGTCCAGCCGGACCGCGATGTGGGCGATCGGTGCGGCGATGGTCGTGTTCGGCGCGGTGCTGTGCCTGGTGAACCCGCCGGTCAAGAGCGAGGGCGAGAGCGGCGAACGCGTGCCGCGCCGGGAGTGGTTGGACGGGCGGCTGCTCGGCGTGCTGATGAGCGCGGGCGGTGCGACGTTCGTGCTGTCGGGCGTCGAGGTGGCGGTGGTGGCGTCGATGCGCGACCTCGGGCTGACCGGGTGGACCGGCGCGCTGGTCGCCGTGATGTGCGTGTCGTCGCTGGTCGGCGGGTTCCTGTACGGCGGGCTGAACCGCGTGCCCCCGTTGTGGGCGCTGATGGGCGGCATGGGGTTGCTGGCCGTGCCGATCGGCCTGTTCGGCTGGTCGCCGTGGTGGCTGGCCGTCGCCCTGATCCCGACGAACTTCCTGTGCGCCCCCACCATCACCGCGACCGGCGAGCTGATCACGAAGTACGCCCCGGCGTCGGCGCGCGGCGTGGCGATGGGCCTCCAGGGGTCCGCGTTCACGCTCGGCGTGGCCGTGGGCGCGCCGCTGACCGGTGTCGTCATCGACCACGGCGGACCGGGCTGGGGCTTCGCCGTGGCGGGCGCGGGTGCGGTCGCGATCGCCGCCGGCACCGAACTCCTGAGCCGCCGCCCCCGCCCCGTCCCGGTCGGCTGACCCGCCTCACCCTTCACCCGGTCGGCGCGCCCGGGCTGACGGCTCAGGTCGAGGGGACCGCCCCCGCCGGGTCGACCGCTCAGGTCAGGTCGCGGAGGGCCTGGTAGAGGCGGTCGATCGCGGGACGGGCGCGGGCGTAGTGGGTGACCGCGGCCGGGTCGGGGGCGATCGTCTTCACCGGCTTGACGAGGTCGGCGGCGACGGTCAGGGACGGGATCTCGCCGAGCGCCCGCCAGCCGACCAGGGCCGCGCCCACGCCCGAGCCCTCGCTGTCGTCCGCCAGCTCCAGCTCCAGCCCGAGCGCGGACGCCAGGACCGTCGCCCACAAGTCGCTCCGGAACGCGCCGCCGGTCACGCGCACCGCGTGCACGTCCGCCACCGACCGCACCGCGTCGAGCACCAGCGCCAACTGCTGCGCCACGCCCTCGACCAGCGCCCGGGTGATCACGGCCCGCCCGTGCTCGCGCCGCAGCCCGATCACGGCCGACGTCGCGTCCGCGTCCCACCACGGCGCGCGCTCGCCGAGCAGGTACGGCAGCGCCGTCACACCGGCCGCGCCGACCGGCACGGCTGCGGCCTCGTCCAGCAGCGGCCCGAGCTCGACGCCGAACGCCTCGGACGCCCACTGCGCGACCACGCCACCGTTGCTGACCGCGCCGCCGAGCACCCACAGCCCCTCGGCGATGGCGTAGCAGAACACCCGCCCCCGCTCGTCGACGGCGGGCTGGTCGCGGACCACGCGCAGCGCGCCGCTCGTGCCCAGCGACACGGCCGCCACACCCGGCAGGACGGCGCCGACGCCGAGGTTCGCCATCGGCCCGTCACCGCCGCCCAGCACCACCGGGATGCCGGCAGGCAGGCCGGGCACGGCCAACGTCAGCGGGAACGAGTCGACCGGCGCGCGCAGCTCCGGCAGCTGGTCGGGCCGGACGCCCGCGAACGCCAGCGCGGCGGGGTGCCAGTCCAGCGACACGAGGTCCATCAACCCGCTCGCGGACGCCGACGAGTGCTCCGTCGCCAGCACGCCGGTGAGCTTCCACGCCACGAAGTCCTTGAGCCCGCACCACCGCTCGGCGGTGAAACCCCGGTCGCGGAACCACGCCAGCTTCACCAACGGCGACATGGTGTGGACGGGGGTGCCCGTGGCGCGGTGCAGCGCGATGCCCTCGGCCGTGCCGCGCAGCCGCGCCGTCTGCTCCAGCGCCCGGTTGTCGGCCCACGACAACGACGGCGTGACGGGCGTCCCGGCGGCGTCCAGCCCCATCAGGGTGTGCAACGCCCCCGTCAACGACAGCGCCCGCACCACGTGCCCCTGCGCCGCGACCTCCCGCAACGCCCGCAGCGCCGCGCCCCACACCTCGACCGGGTCGTGGGTGGCCTCCCCGGACGGCGTGGTGCGCATCGGGTAGCCGTGCTCCGCCGACGTCACCACGCCCGCGTCGCGGTCCACCGCGATGACCTTCGTCGCCGTGGTACCCAGGTCGATCGCGAGCACTACCTCCGCCATGCCGTGAAACCTACCTGGCGCGCGTCACCCGTCCGAGACGTCGGCGGCGGACGACGGAGGGGGCACGGCCCGCGAACAGGCCGCGCCCCCTCCGGGGTCGTAGCTCGGGTCGAACCACCGCCTACAGGCGGTTCGCCAGTTCCTCGGCGATCTCGTAGGTGTTCAGCGCCGCGCCCTTGCGCAGGTTGTCGCCGCACACGAAGAAGTCCAGCGTGTTCGGGAAGTCCAGCGCCTGGCGCACGCGGCCGACGTAGGTCGGGTCTTCGCCGACGACGTCCGCGGGCGTCGGGAACTCCTTCGCCGCCGGGTCGTCGACCAGCACGAGTGACGGCTGCTCCTCGAACAGCTTGTGCGCCTGCTCGACGGTCACCTCACGGGCGAACGTCGCGTGCACGGCGAGCGAGTGCGTCGTCACCACGGGCACGCGCACGCACGTCGCCGACACCTTCAGGTCCGGGATGCCGAGGATCTTGCGGGACTCGTTGCGGACCTTCAGCTCCTCGCTGGTCCACCCCTCGTCCTTCAGGGAACCGGCCCACGGCACCACGTTCAGCGCCAGCGGCGCGGGGAACGGCGAGTCGGACACCGGCAGGCCGGCCGCCTCCAACGTCTCCCGCACGTCGCCCGCGCGGACGCCGACCTCCTTGCCCGCCAGCGCCGAGATCTCGGCGTACAGCCGGTCGATCGCCGCCTGGCCGCCGCCGGACGCCGCCTGGTACGACGCCACGACCAGCTCGCGCAGCTCGAACTCGCGGTGCAGGGCGCCGAGCGCCGCCATCATCGACAGCGTCGTGCAGTTCGGGTTGGCGATGATCCCCTTGGGGCGCTCGGAGATCTGGTCCGCGTTCACCTCGGGCACCACCAGCGGCACCTCGGGGTCCATCCGGAACGCGCCCGAGTTGTCCACGGCGACCGCGCCCTTCGACGCGGCGATCGGCGCCCACTCGGCCGACACCTCGTCCGGCACGTCGAACATCGCGATGTCCACGCCCTCGAACGCCTCGGGCGACAGGGCGATCACGGTCAGCTCTTCGCCGCGCACGGTGATCTTCTTGCCCGCCGAGCGCGCCGACGCGATCAGCCGGATCTCACCCCACGGCACGGACTCCCGGCCGTTGATGATGTCGATCATGACGGTGCCCACGGCACCCGTCGCGCCCACCAGGGCCAGAACCGGGCTCATCGTCCACTCCCCGCGTACACCACAGCTTCTTCGTCGCCGCCGAGCTCGAACGCGTCGTGCAGGGCACGCACCGCGTCGTCGAGCTGCGTGTCGCGGCAGATGACCGAGATCCGGATCTCCGACGTGGAGATGATCTCGATGTTGACGCCGGCGGAGGCCAGCGCCTCGCAGAACTGCGCGGTCACGCCGGGGTGCGAGCGCATGCCCGCGCCCACCAGCGACACCTTGCCCACGTGCTCGTCGTACAGCACCTGGTCGAAGCCGATCTCCTCGCGCGCCTTCTCCAACGCGGCCACGGCGCGCGGGCCGTCGTCCTTCGGCAGGGTGAACGTCACGTCGGTGCGGCCGGACACGGCCTGCGAGACGTTCTGCACGACCATGTCGATGTCGAGTTCCGCCTCGGCCACGACGCGGAAGATCCGCGCCGCCATGCCGGGCAGGTCGGGGACCGCGGTCACGGTCACCTTGGCCTCGGACCGGTCGTGCGCGACGCCGGTGATCATCGCCTGTTCCACGGGAAGGTCCTCCACTGACCCGGACACGATGGTCCCGGGCTTGTTGCTGAACGAAGATCGGACGTGCACCGGAACGCCGTACCGACGGGCGTACTCGACGCAGCGCAGCATGAGCACCTTGGCCCCGCTCGCCGCCATCTCGAGCATCTCCTCGTAGGTGATGGTCTCCAGGCGCTTGGCGTTCGGCACGATGCGGGGGTCGGCGCTGAACACGCCGTCCACATCGGTGTAGATCTCGCACACGTCGGCTTTCAGGGCCGCCGCCAACGCCACCGCGGTGGTGTCGGTGCCGCCGCGGCCGAGCGTGGTGATCTCCTTGCTGTCCTGGCTGACGCCCTGGAAGCCCGCGACGATCGCGATGGCCCCCTCGGACAGCGCGTCCTGGATGCGGCTCGGCGTCACGTCGATGATGCGCGCCTTGCCGTGCACGGACGTGGTGATCACGCCGGCCTGCGAGCCGGTGTACGAGCGCGCCTCGGCGCCCAGCGAGCTGATCGCCATCGCCAGCAGCGACATGGAGATGCGCTCACCGGACGTGAGCAGCATGTCCATCTCGCGGGCGGGGGGCACCGGGGACACCTGGCGCGCGAGGTCGAGCAGCTCGTCGGTCGTGTCGCCCATCGCGGACACGGCGACGACGACGTCGTTGCCGGCTTTGCGGGTCGCGACGATGCGCTCGGCCACCCGTTTGATCCGCTCGGCGCTCCCGACCGAGGAACCGCCGTACTTCTGGACGACGAGCGCCACAGACCCACTCCTCCCAGGTGCTTCAAGCCCAGCTCACCGGCAGAGTACCTGGCCCAAGGAGTGGACAGCGGCCGCCGTGACGGCCACTACTCTCAACCCCGTGTCGACCCTGGAGGCCGTTCGCGTGGACCCCGAGGACGCGCCTGGCGCGCGTGGCCCGCTGGCGCGCGCGGCGAGACACCGGGTCACCCTGGCGGTCGCGCCCGCGCTGCTCTACCTGGCCGTCCGCGAGCTGGGCCTGCTGGCGCTGCAGCTGATGGCGGCCCGGTGGGACAAGAGCGTCACCGGCGCGCTCACGTCGTGGGACGGGCAGTGGTTCCTGGGCATCGCCGAGGGCGGGTACGCGAACGTCCCGGCCGGGCTCGTGGACGCGTTCGGGCGGCGGTCGGCGGAGACGCCGCTGGCGTTCTTCCCCGGCTACCCGACGCTGGTGCGGTGGGTGGACGGGCTGCCCGGCGTGCCGACGGTCGGCGCGGCGTTCGCGGTGAGCCTGGTCAGCGGCGTGTTCTGCGCGTACGGGCTGGCGCGGCTCGGGTCGCGGGTGTTCGGCGGGTCGCCGCGGGCCGGGCTGGTGCTGGTGGTGCTGTTCGCGGCGTCGCCGATGGCCGTGGTGCTGTCGATGACGTACTCGGAGGCCACGTTCTGCGCCCTCGCCGCGTGGTCGCTGGTGGGCGTGGTGGAGCGGCGCTGGGTGCTCGCCGGCGTGTGCTGCGCGGCGGCGGGGCTGGTGCGGCCGACGGCGGCGGCGCTGATCCTGGCGGTGTGCGCGGCGGCCGCGGTCGCGGTGTGGCAGCGGCGGGACGGGTGGCGGCCGTGGGTGGGCGGGCTCGTCGCGCCGCTCGGGCTGCTCGGCTACCTCGCGTACGTCGCCGGGCGCACGGGGCGGTGGGACGGCTGGTTCGCGGTGCAGCAGGACGGCTGGGACTCCCGGTTCGACGGCGGCGCGGCGACGTGGAAGTTCGCGCTGCTCATCCTGGGCGAGCCCCGGTCGGTGCTGGAGCTGGCGACGGTGTGGTTGCTGGTCGTGGCGCTGGCGCTGGTGGTGCTGAGCGCGCGGCGCGGCACGCCGTGGCCGCTGGTCGTGTACGGGGCGGGCGTGCTGGTGATGGACCTCGGGTCGAACGGGCTGATGAACTCGAAGGCGCGGCTGCTGCTGCCCGCGTTCACGCTGCTCGTGCCGGTGGCGCTGGCGTTGGCGCGGCGGCGGACGAGCACGGCGGTGGCGGTGCTGGTGGGTGTGTCGGTGTTCAGCGCGTGGTTCGGCGCGTACGCCATCACGGCCTGGCAGTACGCGATCTGATGGACCTCAACCCGTTGATCGCGCGCCGCTGGAGCCCCCGGGCGTTCGACGGCACGGCCGAGGTGCCGCCCGAGACGGTGCGCGTGCTGCTGGAGGCGGCCCGGTGGGCGGCCTCGCACGGCAACACCCAGCCCGCGCGGTTCCTCGTCGGGTACCGCGGCGATGACACGTTCGAGCGAATCTTCGCGGCCCTGCGGCCGGGCAACCGGAACTGGGCGGGACGGGCGTCCGTGCTGCTCGTGGGCGCGGTGGTCGAGGCGGACGAGCGCGGGCCGATGCCGAACACCGAGTTCGGGTTGGGGCTCGCGGTGCAGAACCTCGTGCTGCAGGCCGTCGAGCTGGACCTGGTCACGCACCAGGTGGGCGGGTTCTCGCCGGACGCGGTGCGGGAGTCGTTCGGGCTGCCGGACGACGTGCGCCCGGTGGTGGTGATCGCGGTCGGGCGGCTCGGCGACGTGGCCGACCTGCCCGAGGACCTGCAGGCGCGCGAGCGGCGGCCGCGGGTGCGCAAGCCGTTGAGCGAGACTGCCTTCACCGGCCGGTGGGGCCGGCCCGCGTTCCCGGACCCCTCTTCGGGCGGGGCCTCAGGCCAGGCGGCGGACGAGCCTCAGCACGAGTGACCGGACGACCAGCCAGAACACCGCCGCGATGCCGTGGTTCACGAGCACGCGGAGCTTGGCGTCCTGCGGGGTGAAGAGGTCGCGGAAGCCGAGCGCGAGCCGGTCGGCCCAGGTCGCGACGGTCGTGGCGATCGAGTTGGCCGGGTTGGCGCCGCCCACCGTGAGCAGCACGTTCGCGACCAGGACCACCGCGATCAGCAGCCCCGCCCAGCCCAGCACTCCCGCCACGACCGAGACGACCTTCGTGCGCACCGAGTGGTGGTCCGCGGTCCGGTGTTCAGCCATGACGGGAGTGTGGCACCCGTCAGCGTGCTACGACACGTGCCAGGAGGCCGGCGACCAGGACCCAGAACACCGCGGCCAGGCCGTAGTTGACGATCACGTCGAGGCTGTAGTTGCCCAGGGAGAACAAACCCGGGAAGAACAACGCCAGCGGCTCGGCGAGTTGCTGGACGAATCGGAAGAACGCGTTGGCCGAGTTCGCCCCGAACAGGATCAGCAGGATGTAGAGGACCTCGATGAGCGCGAACACCGCGCCGACACCGCGGATCACACGGGCGGCGGTGTAGTTCCCGCTGCGCGTTGACGTTCGCCATCTGGACATGTCAAGAAGATTCCCGACCCACGATCGGGTGAAACACGGGCGGGTGAAGTTCCACCATCTGGGCGCGCGGTTCCACCTCATCGCGGAATCCGGTTAACCTGTGCGGCATGGCACGTGCCCTCCTGCTTCGCCGCCGTGACGGGGTCTGATCAGACCGGCCCCCCGTCGCGGGATCGAGCGTTGCCGCCGGTCGTCATCCCACCGGCAGCAGGAGCACCCCGATCATGACCACCAGCCCGGACGCGTACACCTCCGGCACCAGCCGCATCCGTCCCCCGGCCCGGCCCGTCCCCGGCCAGCCCGCGTGGAACACGCAGCGCGGCACGTCGATGCCCGTCCACCGCTACCGGCCGTTCCACGAGCAGGTCGAGACGGTCGACGTGCCGGACCGCACGTGGCCCTCGAAGCGGATCACGAAGGCGCCGCTGTGGTGCGCCGTCGACCTGCGTGACGGCAACCAGGCGCTGATCGACCCCATGTCGCCCGCGCGCAAGCGGAAGATGTTCGACCTGCTGGTGCGCATGGGCTACAAGGAGATCGAGGTCGGGTTCCCGGCCGCGTCGCAGACCGACTTCGACTTCGTCCGCGAGATCATCGAGGACGGCGCGATCCCGCCCGACGTCACCATCCAGGTGCTGACGCAGTGCCGGCCCGAGCTGATCACCCGCACGTTCGAGTCGCTGCGCGGCGCGGCCAAGGCGATCGTGCACTTCTACAACTCGACGTCCATCCTCCAGCGCCGGGTCGTGTTCAAGTCCGACCGCGAGGGCATCAAGAAGATCGCCACGGACGCCGCCGCGTTCGCGCTGGAGCAGGAGCAGCTCTACCCGGAGACCGAGTTCCGGTACGAGTACTCGCCCGAGTCGTACACCGGGACCGAGCTGTCGTACGCGCTGGAGGTCTGCGACGCGGTGTCGGAGGTGATCCAGCCGACGCCCGCGAAGCCGCTGATCATCAACCTGCCGGCGACGGTGGAGATGGCCACGCCGAACGTCTACGCGGACTCGATCGAGTGGATGTCGCGCAACCTGGCCCGCCGCGAGTCGATCATCCTGTCGCTGCACCCGCACAACGACCGGGGCACCGGCGTGGCGGCGGCCGAGCTGGGCTACCTGGCCGGCGCGGACCGCATCGAGGGGTGCCTGTTCGGCAACGGCGAGCGCACCGGCAACGTCTGCCTGGTGACGCTGGGCATGAACATGTTCAGCCAGGGCGTCGACCCGCAGATCGACTTCTCGGACATCGACGAGATCCGCCGCACGGTCGAGTACTGCAACCAGCTGCCGGTGCCGGAGCGGCACCCGTACGGCGGCGACCTGGTCTTCACCGCGTTCTCGGGCTCGCACCAGGACGCGATCAAGAAGGGCTTCGAGGCCCTGGAGGACGCGGCCAAGGCGGCCGGGACGCACGTGGACGAGTTCCCGTGGGAGGTCCCGTACCTGCCGATCGACCCGAAGGACGTCGGCCGCAACTACGAGGCCGTCATCCGGGTCAACTCGCAGTCCGGCAAGGGCGGCGTGGCGTACCTGATGAAGACCGAGCACCACCTCGACCTGCCGCGCCGGTTGCAGGTGGAGTTCTCGCGGGTCATCCAGGAGGTCACGGACACCCACGGCGGCGAGATCGGCCCCAAGGACATGTGGGACTCGTTCTCGCAGGAGTACCTGGACGGCACCGTGCCGCTGAAGCTGCTGCGCCAGAAGGTGTCCGGTGACGGCAGCGGCCACGAGAAGATCAAGGCCGTGGTCGTGGTCGACGGCGAGACGCAGGAGATCACCGGCAGCGGCAACGGCCCGATCGCCGCGTTCGTCGACGCCCTGGCCACCATCGGCTACGACGTCCGCGTCCTCGACTACTTCGAGCACGCGATGTCGTCGGGTGACGACGCCCGCGCCGCCGCCTACCTGGAGTGCGCCGTCGCGGACCGCGTCCTGTGGGGCGTGGGCATCGACAGCTCCACGGTGTCCGCGTCGCTGCGCGCCCTGGTCTCCGCGATCAACCGCGCGAACCGGTAGTCACGGCCCGGGGGTGTCCGGCGCGCCGGACACCCCCTCCGCACCTCGCCACGCCCCCGTTGCGGCGAGGCCGGCATGGCGGCCATGACCTCCCCGGCCGCCGCGGTCGTCCGGGACGTCGTGGTCAGCCGAACTTCAGCGAGCGGATCGTGTAGGTGCCGGCGAGGTTGCCCTGGTCGCCTGCCACGGTGCTGCCGATCCGGCTCCGGTAGTTGTGCTCGGCGTAGTAGTGCACCCGGTCGTTCGACCGGTTCCGGACGGAATGCGCGTTGACCAGTCCCCACGAACAGATCTCGTTCGCCCGGGGATGGCTCTTCGAGTACTGGCAGCGCTCCCCCGTGCCGTCCGCCCCCTTGAAGAAGCAGATGTAGTTGTCGGTGCAGTCCCACGCGGCGCCCGTGGAGGCCGTTGCCGTTGCCGCTGGTGCGACGGTCGCGGCGGCGCACAGACCGACCGCGGTGAGCAGCTTCGCCATCCGGGCCGGAAGCGGAGAAATACGCATGGAGATCATCCTCCCCTGAGAACGCGATGCGATTCCGCTGACGTTTATCGGAATGCACTTCGACGGTACGCCCGGAGCACCGCGCCGGACCAGTACACAGTGGAATGACGACTAAAGTTGGTGATTCCGAGGCATTACCTCGAAGAATTGCCGAAATCAATCACATCACCGCTGGGACCGCGGGTCGTGGCGATGACCACCCGGTCGGGTGGCCGCGGCGGGCACGGGGCGTGGTCGGCGTGACCGCCGCGCCGGGAAGCTGAAGACACCGACAGGTCGGAGACGATCGGCGCTCCCGTGGCGCTGCCGAACCATGACCGCCTTGGTGGTGCTGTTCGTGGTCGCCGTCGTGCCGCTCGCGCCGACCGAGGCCGTGCCGATCGGCTGCGGCGTGCCGGCCGCGTCCGGCGACCTGCCGCCGGCCGCGGTGATCCTGGTGGCCGCCGTCGGCTGCACGCTGTCCGACCTGGTCAACTTCGCCGTCGGCCGCACGGCGGGTGAACGCGCGCCGCTCAACGACGCGCCGAGGCGCCTGCCCCGGCCGCCTGAGCCGCCTCGGCCAACCGGTTCCGGACGGCGACGCGCGCCCGCCGGTACGCGGCCGGGTCGTCGTGCAGCACGGACTGCGCGTTGGCCATCTCCAGGAACGCGATCAGCTCGAACGTCAGCTGCTCGGGGTCGTCCACACCGGAGACCTCGGCCACGGTGTCGCGCACCACCTCGTTCCACCGCCGCCCGTAGTCGGCGATCGCGTCGCGCACCCGCCCGTGCCGGGCGTCGAACTCGGCCTGCACCGCGTAGAAGAAGCACCCGCCGGGGAACGTGCGGTTCTCCGAGTACGCCAGCCAGCCGTCCAGCAGGCGTTCCAGCCGCGCCAACCCGGGCGGCAGGGCCTGCGCGGGCTCCAGGACCAGCGTGACGAAGATCTTCGCCGCCGCCCGGACCGTCGAGAGCTGCAGCTCCTCCTTCGACCCGAAGTGCGCGAACACCCCGCTCTTGCTGATCTCCAGCTCCGCCGCGAGCCGCCCGATCGACAGCCCTTCCAGACCTTCCACCGAGGCGATCTCCGCCGCCCGCCGCAGGATCTGCCGCCGCGTCTGCTCGCCGCGCTCCACGCGTCCGTCGACCTTCACGTCGTCCACGCTAACCCCCTTGACCACCGGCAAACTAATTGTACGATCGTTCGTACAACTTGAGGGGTGGATGGACGCATGGATCTCCTGGACCTGAACCGGTCGGCACTCGACCTGAACCTGAAGCTCTGGGCGGACCTCGACGAGGCCCACCTGGACCTCCCGACGCCGTGCGCCGGCTGGACCGTCTACGAACTGCTGCGCCACCAGGTCGAGTCGACGCTGTCGTTCACCGCGGCCGTCACGGGCGCGCCCGTCGCCGAGCCGGCGAGCGACGACATGCTCACCGCGTACCGGGCGGCGAGCGACGCGGTCACCGAGGCGTTCCGCGGTGACGGCGTGCTGGAGCGCGTGATGGAGTTCCCCGGCTACGGCCTCCGACCCGGCAAGTCGCTCGTGGCGGCGCACTTCGTGGACAACCTGGTGCACGCCTGGGACCTCTGCCGCGCGATCGGCGTCGACAGCACCCTCGACACCGAACCGGCCACGGCCGCGTACCGGATGGCCCGGTACTACCCGACGACGCCGGACGTCCGCGGCCCGGGAGCGGCGTTCGCGCTGCCGGTCGACGTGCCGGAGGACGCGCCGATCACGGACCGGCTGGTGGGCCTCCTCGGCCGCTCGCCGAACTGGTCGGCGTAAGCCGATCACCGTGCCGGGGGCGCCGCCGCAAGGGGGGAGGTGCTCCCGGCACGGCCGTGTCGACCCCGGCACGCTCGCCAACCCGCGTCAGCTCCCGCCGGCCGGAGCCGCGTCAGCTCGCCGGGCGCGTCAGCCCGCCGGGCGTTCCGCGTGAACCTCGCCCCGCGGCACCACCACGCCGTGCTCGTCCACGAACTGCACGCACACGGGCCGTCCGTCGGCGGCGCGGTAGGCGACCGTGGGGATGGTGCACGGGATGTGGTCGTTCCCCCACTGCTGCAACGCGCACAGCACCAGGCTGAGCTGCCGGCCCGGCTCGGTGAGGTGGTAGCCGTCCCGGGGGCGCTGCCCCGGTTCCCGGTAGCTCTGCCGGGTCATGAGCCCGGTGTCCACGAGCTTGGCCAGGCGCGCGGTGAGCACGTCGGACGCGATGCCGAGGGCGGAGCGGAACTCCGAGAAGCGGCTCGCGCCGGCCAGCGCTTCTCGCAGGACGAAGAACGTCCAGCGCTCACCGACGATCTCCACCGCCTTGGTCATGGCGCAGGGGTTTTCGTCGGGTTCCGTCACGGCCCCAGTATGGCTCGGTTGTGCAATCCAATCCAGCCCAGGCTAGGTTGGGCCGACCAACCCACGCCTAGGGGAGAGAACGCATGGAGATCGCCAACTCGGTCGCCCTGGTCACCGGCGCCAACCGCGGCCTCGGCCGGCAGTTCGCACGCCAGCTGCTGGAACGCGGCGCGGCCAAGGTCTACGCGACGGCCCGCAACCCAGACCTGGTCGACCTGCCCGGTGTCGAGGTGCTGCGGGTGGACATCACCGACCCGGAGTCCGTCACCGCCGCGGCCGCCGCCGCCCCCGACGTCACCCTGCTGGTCAACAACGCGGGCATCATCACCGGCGAGAACCTCGTCACCGGCGACCCGGCCGCGATCCGGCTGGAGATGGACACGCACTTCTACGGCACGCTCGACGTGATCCGCGCGTTCGCGCCCGTCCTCGCCGCGAACGGCGGAGGGGCGATCCTGAACGTCCTGTCCTCGATGTCGTGGGTGTCCTACGACCGCGCCACCGCGTACAGCGCGGCCAAGGCGGCGCAGTGGAGCCTCACCAACGGCGTGCGCGTGGAGCTGGCGGCGCAGGGCACGCTGGTCACCGGCCTGCTGCTGGGCCCGACCGACACCGACATGACGGCGAGCCTCGACGTGCCGAAGAACGACCCGGCCGACGTCGTGCGCGCCGCGCTCGACGGCATCGCGGAGGACCGGATCGAGGTGCTGGCCGACCAGGGCGTGGTCGACCTGAAGGCCGCGCTGTCGGCCGACCCGACCGTGCTCTACCCGCAGGCGACGCGGGTCTGACCGCCGGGTCCGGGGGACGTCGGCGCACGTCCCCCGGACCCGCGGCTCACGGGTTCAGCGCCTCGGTCACCGACGCGGGACCGACCAGGGGGATGTCCGGCGAGATGCCGTCCTCCTCCACCAGCACGGCCTCCACGGCGTGCGGCCGGAGCGCGCCGCTGCGGATGTCCTCCGCCCAGTGGCACGCCACCTTGTGGCCCGGCAGCACCTCGCGCAGCTCGGGACGCTCGGTGTCGCACCGGGTCGCCTGCTTCCACGGGCAGCGGGTGTGGAACCGGCAGCCCTTGGGCGGGTTCGCGGGCGACGGCAGGTCGCCCGTGAGCAGGATGCGCTCGCGCCGGTCCTCGACCAGCGGGTCCGGCACGGGGATCGCCGACAGCAGGGCCTTGGTGTACGGGTGCAGCGGCTCGGCGTAGAGGTCGTCCGACGTCGCCTCCTCCACCAGCCCGCCCAGGTACATCACGCCGACCCGGTCGGAGATGTGCCGCACCACGGCGAGGTCGTGCGCGATCACCAGGTAGGTGAGGCCGAACTCCTCCTGCAGGTCCTCCAGGAGGTTGACGACCTGCGCCTGCACCGACACGTCCAGCGCGGACACCGGCTCGTCGGCGATGATCAGGTCGGGTTCGACCGCCAGCGCCCGCGCGATGCCGATGCGCTGCCGCTGACCGCCGGAGAACTCGTGCGGGTACTTGCGCAGCGACGTGGACGGCAGGCCGACCGCCGTCAACAACGTGCGCAAGCGCTTGCCGGTCTCCTCCCGCCCCTTGTCGAGGTCGTGCGCCCGCAGTCCCTCGACCAGGATCGACTCCACCGACTGCCGCGGGTCCAGCGACGACATGGGGTCCTGGAACACCATCTGCATCCGGCGGCGCATCCGGCGCAGCTCCTCGCCCTTCAGCGAGGAGAGGTCCGTGCCGTCGAACACGACCCGCCCGGCCGTCGGCTCGCTCAGCCGCAGCACCGCCCGCCCGAGGGTGGACTTGCCGCAGCCGGACTCGCCGACCAGGCCGTACGTCTCGCCGCGCCGGACCGCGAGGTCCACGCCGTCCACCGCGTACACGTGGCCGACCGTGCGGTCGAGGATCACGCCGCGCTTGATCGGGAAGTGCACCTTGATGCCCTCGACGGACACGAGCGTGTCCACCGCCGCGTCCGGCTTGGGGGTGACAGCCGTGCTCACACCGACACCTCCTCGGCCACCGGCGGCTTCACCGGGTTGTGGCAGCGCAGCAAACGGCCTCCGCCGATGTCCTCCTGGGCTGGCGTGACCTGCACGCACACGTCCAGCTTGTTCGGGCACCGCGGCGCGAACGCGCACCCCTGGGTCCACGGGATGTTGTCCGCCACGGAACCCCGGATCGGGTTCAGCTTCTCCCCGCGCGGCGCGTCGAGCCGCGGGATCGAGGACAGCAGGCCGTGCGTGTACGGGTGGCGCGGCGCGGCGAACAGCTCGTGCCGCTGCGCCTTCTCCACCACGCGGCCGGCGTAGAGCACGTTCACCTCGTCGCACAGCCCCGCGACCACGCCCAGGTCGTGCGTGATCATGACGAGCGCGGTGCCCAGGTCGCGCACGAGCTCCTTCAGCAGGGACAGGATCTGCGCCTGGATCGTCACGTCGAGCGCGGTCGTCGGCTCGTCCGCGATGAGCAGCCGCGGCCGGCAGGCCAAGGCGATCGCGATCAGCGCGCGTTGCCGCATGCCGCCGGACAGCTGGTGCGGGTACTCGGTGAGCCGCCGGGTCGGGTCGGGGATGCCGACCTTGTCCAGCAGCTCGGCCGCCTCCAGCATCGCCTTCTTGCGCGGCATGTCCCGGTGCCGTTCCAGCACCTCGGTGACCTGCACGCCGATCGGGATGACGGGGTTCAGCGACGACAGCGGGTCCTGGAACACCATGCCCAGGTCGCGGCCGCGCCGGTCCCGCATCTCGCGGTCGGACAGCGTCAGCAGGTTCGCGCCCTCGAACTGCACCGAACCGGAGACGCGGGCGCCGCGCCTGGGCAGCAGGCCCATGATCGCCAACGACGTCACGGACTTGCCGCACCCCGACTCGCCGACCAGGCCGACGGTCTGGCCCGGCTCCACGTCGAAGCTCACGTGGTCGACGGCGGTGAAGGGCTGCTCCCCCTTGCGCTCGAAAACCACGGTGAGGTCACGGACTTCAAGGAGTGGCACGACTCACCGCCTGCTCTTGGGGTCGAGGGCTTCACGCAGCGTTTCGCCCATCAAGGTGAAGCCCAGCGCGACGACGATGATGCAGCCCGCCGGCCAGAACGCCAGCTGCGGGTGCGTGTCGAACACGGTCTGCACGTCGCCGAGCATCTGCCCCCACTCCGGAATCCGGTCGTCGGGGTTGCCCAGGCCGAGGAACGACAGCGCCGCCGCGTCGATGATGGCCGTGGCCAGCACCAACGTCGACTGCACGATCACCGGGCCGAGCGAGTTGGGCAGCATGTGCCGGAACACGATGGCGCCGGGCTTCACGCCGAGCGCGGTCGCGGCCAGCACGTGGTCGCTGGACCGCTGGGCCAGCATCGACCCGCGCAGCAGCCGCGCGAACACCGGGATCTGCACCACCGCCACCGCGATGATCACGGTGTACTGGTTGGGCTTGGCGAACATCGCGCTGATGCTGAACGCCAGCAGCAGGCTGGGCAGCGACAGCATGACGTCGACGACCCGCATGACGACCGAGTCGACCCAGCCGCCGAACGCGCCCGCCAGCGTGCCGAGCGTGAGGCCGCCGACCAGCCCGATCAGGGTGGCCAGCACGCCGACGATGAGCGTCTGCTGCGAGCCGATGAGCAGCCGGGACAGGAAGTCGCGGCCCTGCAGGTCGCCGCCCAGCGGGTGGCCGTCCTGGGGCGGCGGGATCTCGTTGCGCGCCTTGATGACCTGGTCGATCAGCATCGGGTCGGACGGGTCGTGCGGCGCGAGCCACGGCGACAGCAGCGAGACCAGCACGAACAGGCCGATGATGGTGGCGCCGGTGAGGAACACCGGGCTGCGGCGCAGCGTCCGCCACGCGCTCGCGGCGAGGCTGACACCGGCGTCGGAGCCGGCCTCGGCCAGCTTGTCGATGCGGTCCTTCTTACGGGTGGGAGTGACCATCGCGGCCTACCTCGTCCTGATCCGCGGGTCGATGAGCGCGTACGAGAGGTCCACCAGCAGGTTGACCACCACGTACACGATCGTGGCCATGATGATCAGCAGCAGCAGCACCGGGTAGTCGCGCCTCTCGAACCCGAGGGCCAGCGCCTCGCCGACGCCGGCGAAGGCGAACACCTTCTCGGTCAGCACCGCGCCGGCCAGCAGCGCGCCGGTCTGGAGGCCGACGGTCGTGACGACCGGCAGCATCGCGTTGCGCAGCACGTGCCTGCGCCGGATCACCGGGGCGGTGAGGCCCTTGGACTCGGCGGTGCGCACGAAGTCCTCGTCCAGCACGTCGAGGACGGCGGCCCGGGTGATGCGGAAGACCACCGCGAACGGGATGGTGGCCAGCGCCAGGGCGGGCAGGATCAGGTGCTCCAGCGCGTTGAACGCCGCGTCCCACTCCTGGGTGATCACGCCGTCGAGCACGAAGAAACCCGTGACCCGGGTGGCGTCGATCGCGTCCTGGCGGCCACCGGTCGGCAGGCCCAGCGCGGAGGACAGCACGTCCTTCAGCACGTAGGCCAGGAAGAACACCGGCACGGCGACGCCGAGCAGCGAGCCGCCGACGCTGAGGTTGTCGAACCAGCCACCGCGGCGCTTGGCCGCCATGTACCCCAGCGGGATGCCGACCGCGATGGCGATGACGATGGCCAGGAAGCTGAGCTCGAGGGTGGCGGGGAAGCGCTGGAGGAAGATCTCCAGTGCCTCGTCGCCGGGCTGCACGCCCGTCGACACGCCGAAGTCGCCCGACAGCGCCCGCCCGAGGAACTTGAAGTACTGGACGAAGATCGGCTGGTCCAAGCCGAGCTGTTTGGTGAGGGCCTCCCGCTTCTCCGGGGTCGCGCGCTCTCCCAGGAGGGCCGAAACCGGGCCTCCCGGGAGAGCGCGCAGCCACGCGAAGAGCAGCAGGGACAGCACCAGCACCACGCCGACCAGCTGGATGAGCCGTCGGATCGTGTAGCGGAGCATTGAGCTACCCCGTCGTCTCTATCTGGAGTTGTCCGGCGGCTCAGCCCTTGCTGGCCGCACCGAACCTCTCGTCGGTCAGCGGGCTCGGCACGACGCCCTTGACGTCCGCCTTGAGCACCAGCGCCGGCGGCGAGTGGGACACCGGGATGGCGGGCAGGTACTCCTCCATGATCTTCTTGTTCAGGCCCTCGTACAGGCCGCGGCGCTTGTCCTCGTCGGGCTCGGCGTTCGCCTTGCCCAGCTCGGCGGCCAGCTCCGCGCCCCACGGCGACGCACCGGTGTTGAACCGGTTGTCGGGACGGCCGAAGAACGTGCCGATCCAGTTGTGCGCGGTGCCGTTGTCACCGGTCCAGCCCAGCATGAACAGGTCCGGGACGCCCTGGTCGACGTCGGTCAGGTAGCCGCCGTTCCACGGCTTGCTGGAGACCTCCAGCTTGATGCCGGCCTTCTCCAGGTCACCCGCGATCGCGGCCTGGATGTCCTTCGGGCTCGGCATGTACGGCCGGGTGACCTCGGTCGGCCAGAAGAACTTCAGCGTCAGGTCGGTCGCACCCGCCTCGGCGAGCAGCGACTTGGCCTTCTCCGGGTCGTACCCGATCGCCTTCAGGTCCTTGTTGTGGCCGTCCACCGTGTTCGGCATGAACTGGGTGGCCACGGACGCGCCCTCGGGCAGCTGCGACTTGACGAGCTGCTCGCGGTTGATCGCGTGCATGATCGCCTGGCGGACCTTCAGGTCCTGCAGCTTCGGGTTGTTCTTCTGGTTGATGCCCAGGTAGAGGATGTTGAACGCCGGGCGGACCGCGACGTTGAACCCCTTCTCCTTCAGACCCGGCCAGTCGGCCGCGTTCGGCAGGTCGTAGCCGTCGATGTCGCCCGCCTCGAGCGCCTGCTTGCGGGCGGTCTCGTCGGGGATGATCCGGAAGACGACCTTGTCGAGCTTGGCCTTCTCACCGTGGTAGTTCTCGTGCCGCACGAGCTCGACGACGTTGTTCGCCTTGTCGAACTTGCTGAACTTGAACGGTCCGGTGCCGGTCGGGTGCTCGGTCGCGTACGCCGGGTAGGTGAAGCTGTCACCGGCTGCGACGACGTTGTCCGCGTCGTACTTCTTCAGCGCGTCCGGGCTGGAGATCGAGAACGACGTGAAGCCCAGGACCGACGGGAACTGCGAGGTGGCCTCGGTCAGCTCGATGACGGCGGTCTTCGCGTCCTTCGCCGTGCACGACTTGTACAGCGACGGCTTGTCCGGGGTGTCCGCGAAGCCGCCGAAGTTGTCGAGCCAGTACTGCGAAACGGCGTCGGACTGACCGGCGCCCTTCTGGTTGTACCAGCGGTTGAAGTTGAAGCACACCGCGTCGGCGTTGAAGTCCGTGTCGTCGTGGAATTTCACATTTTCTTTCAGTGTGAACGTCCACGTCTTGCCGTCTTCGGTCGACTCCCACTTCGTCGCCAGTGCGGGCTCGACCTCGGCGGTGCCGGGCTTGAACCCGACCAGACCCTCGTACATCTGCCGGGAGACGCGGAACGTCTCGCCGTCAGTGGCGTAGAACGGGTCGAACAGCTTGGGAGCACCGGCCGCACCGAAGGTGAGCGTGCCGCCGACCTTGCCGGCCCCCGGGTCGTCCGTCCGCGCGGATTCAGCGCAGGCGGACAGTGCGAGCGCAGCGACGCCGGTCAGGCCGATCGCGGCCGTCCAACGGCGCCGGGCCGTTCGGGAATGAACCATCAAACACCCCTAGGGAAATCCGGGATCTCACGGTGTGGTCAGGGACCATAACCGGTCACCACAACCCTTCCGAGGTAACACAGGTCACGATCCGGCCACGTGAATCCCCATTCTCATACGTCCGGCTCATCTTCGCTGACCCAACGTGACCACGACCGATCAGGCAAACGCCCTCCTACGCTGTACAACGGAGAGAGAAACCTGCACGTGCGCGGAGGTGAAGTCGCCGGTGAGCCCAGTGGTCGAGTTCCGCGTCCTCGGGCCGTTGCAGGTGCTGGTCGACGGCGAACCGGTGGTGGTGCGCGCGGGGCGCCAGAGGTCGCTGCTTGTGTCCCTTCTCATGCGCGCCGGCGCCGGCGTGTCGGTCGACGAGCTCGCCGAGCACATCTGGGGCGCCGAGCCGCCCGCGCGGGCCCGCGGCACGTTGCAGACCTACGTCATGCGGCTTCGGCAGGTGCTCGGCCCGGCCGTGCCCATCCGGACCGTGCCCGACGGCTACCTGATCGACGTGGACGAGCGCACCATCGACGTGATGCGGTTCGAGCAGCTCGTCGAGGAGGGCGAGCGGGAGCGGGCCGCGGGCAGGCTGGAGTCGGCGTCGGCGATCTTCACCGCGGCGCTGGCGCTGTGGCGCGGGCCGGCGATGGTCGACGTGCCGTCGGAGGTGCTGCACCGCGACGAGGTGCCGCGGCTCGGCGAACGGCGGCTGCACGTCGAGGAGCGCCGGGTGGAGGTGGACCTCGACCTGGGCAGGCACGCCGAGCTGATCCCCGAGCTGTCCCGCCTGACCAGCGAACACCCGCTGCGGGAGCGGCTGTGGTCGCAGCTGATGATCGCCCTGTACCGGTCCGGCAGGCAGGCCGACGCGCTGGCCGCGTACCGCCGGGTCAGCGGGCTGCTGGCCGAGCAGCTGGGCATCGACCCCGGCGAGGAGCTGCGGCGCGTGCACCAGCAGGTGCTCGGCGGGTCGCCGGCGCTCGACCACGGGCAGACCGCCGCCGCCAACGCCCGGCGCGACCGGGTCGTCCCGTCGCAGCTGCCCGCCGACATCGGCGACTTCGTGGGCCGTGAGCAGGCCGTTCAGCTGATCGAGGCGTTGCTGCGGACGGCGCAGGGCGTGCCGGTGGTGACGTTGGCCGGCCCGCCCGGCGTGGGCAAGACGGCGCTGGCCGTCCACGCGGCGCACAAGCTGCGGCACTTCTTCCCGGACGGTCAGCTGTACGTGAACCTGCGCGGGTACGCCCAGGGGCCGCCGCTGAGCGCCGTGGACGTGCTGCCGCGGTTCCTGCGGGCCCAGGGCGTGCCGCCCGAGTCCGTGCCGCTGGACCAGGACGAGCAGGAGGCGATGTTCCGGTCGCGGCTGACCGACCAGCAGGTGCTGCTGGTGCTCGACAACGCGGCCAACGCCGAGCAGATCCGGCCGCTGCTGCCCGGCTCGCCGGGGTGCGCGGTGCTCGTGACCAGCCGTGACACGCTGCGCGGCCTGGCCGTGAGCCACGCCGCGTCGAACGTGCGGCTGGACGTGCTGGACCGGGCGGAGACGCGGGCGCTGCTGGCCGGGATGCTCGGCGAGGACGTCGTGACGTCGCAGTCCGAGGCGGCCGACGAGCTGGCCGAGCTGTGCGCCCACCTGCCGCTCGCGCTGCGGATCGCGGCGGCGAACCTGCTGTCCCGGCCCGAGATCACCATCTCGTCGTACGTGGAGGAGCTGCGCGCGGGCAACCGGCTCGCGGCGCTGGCCGTGGAGGGCGACGAGCGGGCCGCCGTGCACGCCGCGTTCGACCTGTCCTACACGGCGCTGAAGCCGGAGCTGGCGTCGCTGTTCCGGCTGCTGTCGCTGGCGCCGGGCGACATCACGCCGGACGTGGCCGCGGCGCTCGGCGGCCTCACCACGCAGGACGCCCGGCGCAGGCTCGACCGGCTCGCCACGGCGAACCTGGTCGACAACCACGCACCCGGCCGGTACCAGTTCCACGACCTGCTGCGGGACTACGCGGCCGAACGGCTGGCGTTCGAGGACGACCCGGCGGAGAGCGCGCAGGCCGGTCGGCGGCTGCTGGACTGGTCCATCCGGTCGGTGGACAACGCCACCGACGCGTTCAAGAGCACCCTCCTGCGGCTGCCGCGCACGGACGTCGTGCCGGGCGTGACGCCGCGCCTGTTCTCCACCTCCGCCGAGGCCCTGGCCTGGCTCGACGCCGAACGCGGCAACCTCGTCGGCCTCGTCGTGCACGCCGCCGACCGGCAGCCCGACCACGACGTGTGGCAGCTGGCCGACGCGTTGCGGCGGTACTTCTACACGATCGGGTTGCCGGTGGAGTGGCTGGCGACCGCGAAGGCCGGGCTGGCCGTCGCCCAGGCCACCCAGGACGCCGTCGGCGAGGTCGCGATGCTGTCGTCGCTGGGCACGCTCTACTGGGCGATCGGCCAGCACCGCGTCGCCGTCGACTACTTCCGCCGGGCCATCCCGATCCAGCAGCGCACCGGCGCCGCGCCCGCCGTCGAGGCCGCCGTGCTGGCGAACCTCGGCGCCGTGTACATCGACGTCGGCGAGCTGGAGCAGGCCGCGGACCACCTGGAACGGGCGCTCGTCATCACCCGGTCCATCGGCGCGTTGCAGCAGGAGGGCATCGCCCAGCTCAACCTGGGCGGCGTCTACATGCAGCTCGGCCAGCTCGACCGGGCCGTGTCGTCGTTCGAGGGCGCGCTGGACGTCGGCAACCGGCTCGGCGCGTGGATGACGCAGGCCGACAGCCACCGGGCGCTCGCCGAGGTGCACCTGTTCCTCGGCCGGCCGGAGCGTGCCGCCGAGCTGTACGAGCGGTGCGGCGAGCTGTACGAACGGGCCGGCGCACGGCGGTTCGCCCACTTCTCGCACGAGGGCCTGGCGCTGGCGTGCGTGATGCGGGGCAGGTGGGCCGACGCCGCGCGGGAGGCCGAGCGGGCCGTGGCCATCGCGGAGGAGCTGGGCAACCTGAAAGGGCTGTGCGACGCGAAGAACGCCCTGGGTGAGGCGCTGTGCGGGCTGGGGCGGCTGGACGAGGCGGTGGAGCGCACCACCGAGGCGCTGCGGATCGCCGAGGAGACCGGCTACCCGCTGGGCATCTGCGCGGCGCGGCGCAGCCTGGCGCTGACGCACCGGGCGGCGGGTCGGCTGGACGAGGCCCGCTACTCGGCCAGCCAGGCGTTGGACAGCGCGGTGCGCTACCGGCTGCGGATCGCCGAGGTGGACGTGCTGGCCGTGCTCGGGCGCGTCCGGCTGGACCAGGGCGACGTGACCCAGGCGCTGGACCTGGCGCTGCGGTGCCTGGAGCTGAGCCGGGCCACCGGGCAGCGGTTCGTGCGGGCGCGGGCGGCCCACCTGGCGGGTGACGCGCTGGCCGCCACCGGCGACGGGGCCGGCGCGGCCGAGCACTGGCGCACGGCGCTGGAGTGGTTCACCGCCATCGGCTCGCCGGAGGCGGACGTGGTGCGCGCCCAACTGGCCGGGTGACCGCGCAACCCACCGCTCAGCCCGCCAGGCGGCCCACCGCGCGCAGCTCCCGCGCT
>NZ_JBHTLK010000025.1:0-1783 GCF_042678885.1 Saccharothrix hoggarensis | reverse complement strand
GCTCAGGTCACCGCGCTCAGGTCACCGCGCTCAGGTCACCGCGCTCAGGTCACCGCGCTCAGGTCACCGTGACGATCCGGTCGGCGCGAGCCTTCGTGCCGTCCACGGCGAACCAGCCGCGCTCGAACGCCTGCCAGCGCCGCAGGTGCTCGCGGCTCGCCTCGCCGTCCCGCGCGACGGCCCGCCGCAGGCGCTCCTCCGGGTCCGGCAGCTCCACCCAGACGGCCTCGTCGAGCAGGGGCGCGACGGACCGCCGCGCGGCCGACACGCCCTCGATCACCAGGACGTCCGGGACCGGCACGGTGACGACGTCACCGAGCCGGGGCCACCCGTCCGTCCAGTCCATGCGCCGGTACCGCGCCTCGCGGCCGTGCCGGAGCGGGTCCAGCACCTCCGCGACCAGGCGCGGCCACCACGACACCGGGTCGGTCCACGTGGCGAAGTGGTCGGTCGGCACCACGGCCGCGCCCAGCTCCGCGGCGAGGCGCGCCGCGTAGGTCGACTTGCCCGAGCCCGAGGGCCCGTCGACCGCCACGAGCCTCACATGCTGCGCCGGCCGGACAGCGCCCGGCCGAGGGTGAGCTCGTCGGCGAACTCCAGGTCGCCGCCCATCGGCAGGCCCGACGCGAGCCGGGTGACGGTGAGGCCGGGGAAGTCCCGCAGCATCCGCACCAAGTACGTCGCGGTCGCCTCGCCCTCGGTGTTCGGGTCCGTGGCGATGATGATCTCGTTGACGTCCGTGCCGATGCGGGTGAGCAGCTGCCTGATCCGCAGCTGGTCCGGCCCGATGCCCGACAGCGGGTCGAGCGCGCCGCCCAGGACGTGGTAGCGGCCCTTGAACTCCCGGGTCCGCTCCACCGCGAGCACGTCCTTCGGCTCCTCCACCACGCAGATCAGCGTCAGGTCGCGGCGCGGGTCGCGACAGATGCGGCAGGTCGCCTCGGCCGAGACGTTGCCGCACACGTCGCAGAACACCACGCCGTCCTTGACCTTCTGCAACGCGTCCTGGAGCCGGCCGATGTCGGCCGGGTCCGCGGCGAGCAGGTGGAAGGCGATGCGCTGCGCGCTCTTCGGACCGACGCCCGGCAACCGGCCGAGCTCGTCGATCAGGTCCTGGACCGGCCCCTCGTACATCAGCCGAACAGCTTCCCGAGACCGCCCAGGTCGTCCATCCCGCCCATGCCGCTGGCCAGCGGGCCCATCTTCTGGGCGGCCAGCTCCTGCGCGGCGCGGTTGGCGTCGCGAACCGCCGCGACGACCAGGTCGGACAGCGTCTCGACGTCGTCCGGGTCGACCGCCTTCGGGTCGATGTTCAGGCTCTTGAGCTCACCGCCGCCGGACACCACGGCGGTGACCAGGCCGCCGCCGGCGGTGCCGGTCACCTCGGCCTCGGCCAGCTCCTGCTGCGCAGCGGCGAGCTGCTGCTGCATCTTCTGCGCCTGCTGGAGGATTTGCTGCATGTTGGGCCCACCGGGTTGCACCGCGGGTTCCTCTCTTCGGGGTCTGCCGCCGTCCACCAGCGTAGCCGCGTCGATCAGCCCTTCAACGGCCGTGCACCCAGCTCGTCCGCGAGCAGCTTCAACACGACCGCTTCGGGGTCGAGGCGCTCGCCGTCCGCGTCTCCGGGGAGGGCGGCCTCGGCGAACATCTCCTCCTCGTCCACCGGCTCCGGCGGGAGGGGCTCATCGGGCTCCGGCGGCTCGGGCGGCGGCGGCACGTCGTCCGCGGGGGCCGACCGGCCGGGCGGGGCCTGCCTGGTCGGCTCGGGCTGACGGGCCTGCTG